>DASZJC010000216.1:0-4616 GCA_035948495.1 Xanthobacteraceae bacterium
GGGGCTTCACGGCCGGAGCGTCCAGCCGAGTGCTCCCGGGTGCGACGCCGGTCGAGAATACGCCGTTTCAGCCCAAACCGCACCCCCCAATGCGGAGCGCGGGACGGCGCGCTCGCCCTGGCCTGATGCCGTTTGCGAAACGCGCGCTCCCGGCCGCCGCCTCAGCCTGCCGGCATCTGCGCCAGCAGCCGCCCCCAGTCGGGTAGCGGCTTGCCGATCCCCATCGCCCGCAGGACCCCCCACAGCGCCGCCTGATTGGTGGTGATCACCGGCTTGCCGAACTGCCGCTCCCAAGGCGCGATCCAGTCCAGGGTGGGGAAGTTGCCTCCCGGCACCACCAGCGCGTCGATGTCGGGGCGATCGATCCGGCCGAACGCCGCTTGCGCCAAGCCGGCATCCATCTTGCCGATGGCGTAGGAGTCGGTGGCACCGAGACTTTCCGCGGCGACGACGGTCATCCCGTATTTGGTTTCGTAGTAGAGCCTGGCCCGCGCGATGACCTCCGGCGAATACGGCGTCGCCATGGCGATGCGCAACGTTCCCAATGCGCGCAGCGCCCGGCCGATGGCCTGGGCCGAGGTCAGAGCGGGTACGCCGGACGCCTCGGTCATGCGCTTGACCGTCGCTGCGTCGTAATCGTCGGCAAAGAGGCTGGCCGAGGTTTGCGCGAGCACGATCACTTCGACCCGCGCGTCGCCCAGCAGCTTCGACTGGTAGGCCACGTCGGCCTCAAGGCTCGGGGAGAACGGCGTCTTGCCGCCTTTACCGAGGCGCGCCGTATGCACCTGCAGCTCCGGCGCCAAGCGGCAGAACTCGATCTCACAGGTGGTGTTGGTGGACGGGACCAGGATCCCGAAATGCCTCGGCATGACCATGTTCCTTCAGGTGGACTGCGGTGCCGCCGGCCGGCTCGCCTTCGAGCGCGCGATGCTCGCGGCCGTGGCGCCGCGCGCCACCGCCCGGACGATGTGCTCCGGCTTGATCGGCGTTGCATTGAACTCGGCGCGGAAGGGGGCAAGCGCGTCGCAAACCGCGTTGGCGATGGCCGCGGGCGGGGCGACCGCGCCGCCTTCGCCGACGCCCTTGACGCCCAAGGGATTGAGCGGCGAGCGGGACTCGTGGTGAAGCAATTGCATGCTCGGGCTGTCGCTCGCGCGCGGCAGCGCATAGTCCATCAGCGATCCGCTGAGGAGCTGCCCCTCCTCGTCGTAGGTGAACTCTTCGAGCAGGGCGCCGCCCAGGCCCTGGACGGAGCCGCCGACGATCTGCCCCTCGACCAGCATCGGATTGATGACGACGCCGCAGTCGTGCGCGACCACATAGCGTTCGATCTCGATGCGACCCGAAGCGATATCCACCTCGACCAAGGCGAGGTGCGTGGCGTTCGACCAGGTGACCGTCGGCGGTTCGAAGTAGAAGCTTTCCTCAAGGCCCGCGTCGACGCCTTCGGGGCGGCGATGGTCCCATCCTGGGCGCGCCGCCTGCGCTATCGCCGCGAGCGTCAACTCCATGCCGGGCACGCCGAGGACGCCGACCTTGCCGCCGCGCAGCTCCAGATCGACGGCAGCGCACTCCAGCATGTTGGCGGCGATGGCGAACACCTTCGCGCGCAGCCGCTCGCTCGCATAATGGATGGCCGCCGACAGGGTCACGGTGCTGCGGCTCGCGATCGTGCCGAACCCGATCGCGATCAGCGACGTGTCGGCAAGCGCGACGACCACGTCCTCGGGCGTGACCGACCAGGTATCGGCGACCACCTGCGCGAAGATCGTCTCCATGCCCTGCCCTTGCGGACAGGCACCCGAGGTCACGAACACCGCGCCGGTCGGTTCGATGCGGACGGTCGCGCTCTCGAACGGCCCGACCCCCGTGCCTTCGACGTAACTCGCCATGCCCAGACCGAGATAGCGACCGCGCGACCGCGCCTCGCGCTGCCGCTGACGAAACGCGGGAAGGCCGCCGACGGCAGCGAGCACCTTCTCGACGGCGCCGGGAAAGTCGCCGCCGTCGTAAACGATCGGCTCGCCGTCGCGGTAGGGCAGCCCCATCGCACACGGCATGTCCTCGGGGCGGATCATGTTGCGCCGCCTGACCTCGGCCGGCTCGAGGCCGAGCGTTCCCGCGATCAAATCGATCGTGCGCTCCATGGCGAACGCCGCCTCCGGACGCCCGGCGCCGCGATAGGGCGCATTCGCCACCTTGTTGGTCGCGGCGATGCGGGCGGTCGCCGCGAAGTTCTCTATTCTGTACGGGCCGAGCAGGTGGACGGCGGTGTTGTAGGCAATGCCCGCGCCGATCGGATTCCATGCGCCGCAATCGACGAGGAATTCATCGCGGAACGCGACGATGCGGCCCTCGCCGTCGAACCCGACCTCGACCTCGTGCAACTGGTCGCGCGAGTGGCATGAACAGATGAAATGTTCCTGGCGCTCCTCGATCCAGCGCACCGGGCGTCCGGCCAACCGGGCGAGGAACGGGATCAGCATGTCCTCGGGATAGACGTGCCCCTTGGTGCCGAACCCGCCGCCGACGTCGAGAGCGACGCAACGCACGCGCGCCTCCGGCAGCCGCAGGACGGCGGCCGCCTCGCGACGCACCCAGTGGACCATCTGGGTCGACGACCAGATCGTGACGGAATCGGTCCGCGGATCGTAAGCGCTGACCACGCCGCGGCATTCCATCGGCATCCCGGCGTAGCGCTGGGTATAGAAGCGGCGCTGCAATCGGTGCGGCGCGCCGGCCAAAGCCGCGGCGGCATTGCCCTTTTCGACGACGAACCGGCCGATCAGGTTGGTCCGGTACTCCTCGTGGATGACCGCGCTGCCGGGCTCGAGGGCGAGCTTCGCATCGACGACCGCCGGCAGCGGCTCGAGATCGGCGGTCACGGCTTCGGCGGCGTCCTGCGCTTCGTAGCGGCTCTCCGCCACAATCACCGCGATCGCCTCGCCGACGTGGCGCACCTTGTCCAACGCCAGCAGCGGCTGCTGCGGCAAGTGGATCGTGTGCTGCACCTGGGTTCGCCACTTGCTCGGGAGCGACAATTGCGCGCCCGGCACCGGCGGGGCCAATCGCAGCAGCTCGGCGCCGGCGAGGGCCAGCACGACGCCCGGCATCGCCGCGGCGCGTGCGACGTCGACCGAGCGGATGCGCGCATGGGCGACCTGGCTCCTCACGAAGACCGCATGCAGCATGCGGGGAAGCACGAGATCGGCGACGAACTGCCCCTGTCCGGTCAGCAGCCGGCGGTCCTCGCGCCGCAGCATCGAGCGCCCGACATAGGGTCCAGCGTCGTTCATCGATTGCTCACGTTGGCCGGGTTGCCGGCGGTGCCGTTGCTCATCGCGCCCGCGACAACGCCGCAAGGTCGAGCGGCTCCGAAGGCCCGAGCCAGATCACATGCTCGGTGTGATCCTTCAGGGCGTCCCCGGTCTGCGCATGGGCGAAGATCGTCAGGCCGGCGCGATTGAGGACGAGCCACGGAATGACGCTGGCAAACTGATCGGTCGCGACGGTGAGCTGGCAGCTGCCGCGCGGGTGCGGGCCGACCGGACCGTCGTGCAGGCGTCCGACCGCAACGCCGAACGCCGCACGGGCCGCTTCGCACAGGCGCCGCGCGCGGTCGTGCTCCGCGGCATCGAAATAGACATGCGCGTGATAGCTGGTGACGGTGCTCATGGCGGCTTCTCCCAGCGTCGACGCGCGCCCGCAGCGCTCGCCTAAAGGTCCGGGTTGATGAGCTTGACGATGCTGCTCGAGTCGAGATCGCCGTGGCCGTTGGCGACGTGCAGCGCGAAGGCCGCCGTTGCGGCGGCGCCGAGCGGCGTCGCGGTGCCGGCCGTCTGCGCGGCCGCCTGCGACAGCCGCAAGTCCTTGAGCATCAGCTTGGCGCGAAACCCCGGCTTGTAGCCGTTGCTCGACGCCGAGGTCGGCACCGGGCCCGCCACCGGGCAGTTACGGCTCAGGATGAACGAGGCGGCCGAGGAGGTCGACAGCACGTCGAAGAGCGTCTGGCGCGCGACGCCCAGCTTCTCGCCCATGACGAAGGCCTCGGCGGTCGCCAGCGAAATGATGCCGGCCACCATGTTGTTGCAGATCTTGGTCGCCTGGCCGAAGCCGGGGCCGCCGCAGTGCACGATGTTCTTGCCCATCACCCGCAGCATCGGCAGCGCCTTCTCGAACGTGGCCTTGTCGCCGCCGCACATGATGGTGAGCGTCGCCGCCTCGGCGCCGCCGACGCCGCCCGAGACCGGGGCATCGAGCATCGCATATCCGCGCTCGGCCGCGGCGGCGTGCACCGCGCGGGCGGTCTCGACATCGATGGTCGAGGAGTCGATCAGCACCGTTCCGCGGTCGGCCGCCGCGAGCACGCCATCGCCGAGGAACACCGCGCGCACGTTGTCGCCGACCGGCAGCATGGTGATGACGAAGTCGACGCCGCCCGCCGCATCCTTCACCGATGGCGCCGCGCTCGCACCCGATTGCGCGGCGAAGTTCATCGCTTCCTCGGACAGGTCGTAGACCTTCACGCCGTGGCCCGCCCTGATCAGGTTGCGCGCCATCGGCCCGCCCATGTTTCCGACCCCGATGAAGCCGATGCGTGCCATGCGATCCTCCCT
>DASZJC010000217.1:0-6670 GCA_035948495.1 Xanthobacteraceae bacterium
AGGGCAAATCGGACCAACAATCCTTCCGACCGGCCGATCCAGTTGCGCTGCATCAGCCGCACCTTCTCGGGCCAGCGGTCCAGGCGATCCAGCGCCTCAAGCAAATCCTGCGAATACTCCGTGATCTTGAAAAACCACTGCGAGAGCTCGCGCTGCTCGACCACCGCGCCTGAGCGCCAGCCGCGGCCGTCGATCACCTGCTCGTTGGCGAGCACGGTCTGGTCGACCGGATCCCAGTTCACCTTGGACTGCTTGCGCTCGACCAGACCCGCGCGCAGGAAGTCGAGGAACAATTTTTGCTGATGTTTGTAATAGGCGGGATCGCAGGTCGCGATCTCGCGGCTCCAGTCGAGCGAGAGCCCCATCGACTTGAGCTGCGATTTCATCGCGTCGATGTTGGCGTAGGTCCATTCCTTGGGATGGATCTTGCGCTCGATCGCGGCATTTTCTGCCGGCAACCCGAAGGCGTCCCAGCCCATGGGATGCAGCACGTTGAACCCCATGGCGCGCTTGTAGCGCGCCAGCGCGTCCCCCATGGCGTAGTTGCGCACGTGCCCCATGTGGATGCGGCCCGACGGATAGGGGAACATTTCGAGCACGTAGTGCTTCGGGCGCGGATCGTCGTTGGGGGTCGCGAAGGTGCCGCGTTCCTCCCAGATTTTTTGCCAACGCGGCTCGGCCTCGCGGGCGTTGTAGCGCTCGGTGGTCATCGACGATCGATCAGTCGCGGCGTTCCGGATTCGGACCGGACTAGGACACGAAAGCCCCCGGCCGGTCAACGGGATGGCCGTATGTGCGGCTCCCCGAAGGGAGTAGAGTGCAAGCCCCATTTACCGACCCTCGTTACCCCATGCCACCCGCCCCTCCGACCCATGCCGAAACCGCGCTCGCCGCCGTGCGCCGCGACATCGAGGACGCCTGCCGGGCGGCCGGCCGCGACCCCGCCATGGTGACCCTCGTTGCCATCTCGAAAACCTTTCCGGCGGCCGCGATCGAGGAGGTCATCGCGGCCGGCCAGACGGTCTTCGGCGAGAACCGGGTGCAGGAGGCCAAGGTCAAGTGGCCGGCGCTCAAGGCGCGCCATCCGGGGCTCCAGTTGCACCTCGTCGGGCCATTGCAGTCGAACAAGGTCAAGGACGCCCTTGCGTTGTTCGACACCATCCACGCGGTCGACCGGCCCAGCCTGTGCGCGGCCCTGGCGAAGGAGATCGCAAGGGAGGGCCGCCATCCGCAATTGTTCGTCGAGGTGAATACCGGCGCCGAACTGCAGAAATCCGGCATCCTGGCGCAGGATGCCGATGCCTTCCTGGCGCGCTGCCGCGACGACTACGGGCTGCGAATCGAGGGCCTGATGTGCATCCCGCCGCTCGACGAGGCGCCGGGGCCGCATTTTGCCCTGCTCGGCAAAATCGCCGAGCGCAACGGGCTGAAATTCCTGTCGATGGGGATGAGCGCGGATTTCACCCGCGCGATCGAGTTCGGGGCGACCCATGTGCGGGTCGGCACCGCCATTTTCGGCGCGCGGAAAACCAATCAGTGAATCTCAATTCGCGTCTTGCGGCTTGTCCGTGCCAGAAGCCGCCGCAAGGAAGGGCTGGGAAGCGCCACGCAGCCCGCGGTCGCCCGCAGGCCGGGCCGCGCCACATGGATAAAGATGGCGCTGCCGCGACCGGCGATCCGCGGCCGCGTATTGTGATCGAGTTCGATCACGAGATCGTAGAGATGATCCGCGCGCCACAGGCGGTCGCCGGCTTCCCCGTCGGCCAGCCGGATCGGGCGATTGTAGCGGCGATCGGCCGGATCCTCGCACCAGGCGTCGCCGGCTCCGATGCGGCGCACCGGCAGCAAGGTGCGGGGGCGCGCGCCGCGGTCGGATCGCCACCATACCCGCAGCGGACGGAAGCGCCCGCGCGGGGTGGCGCCGTCGCCCTCGCGCTTGTCCGCCCGAATGCCCGATCGCCCGAGCGCCACCGCAGCGCGTACCGGCCCGGCCGCCAGCCAGCCCTGGGTGCGGACGCCGGCGCGGCGGACCACGCTGACGGCCTTTAACGCTACGCGACGTTGGGCGGGGGAAATCCTTGCAATTTGCATGGCCTGGAATATCTCCCCTGTCTGCTTGCTCTTTATTCCCCGATGGGTCTACTTCGCACCTTGCCGCGAACGGGCGGCCGAATCCCGAGGCCCGCGCAATGGCCACAACCCGCAAGATTCTGATCGTCGACGACGATGCGGACATGCGCGACGCGCTTGTCGAGCAGCTTGCGCTGCACGAAGAGTTCGAAGCGGTGGCCGCCGAGAACGGCACCAAGGGCGTTCAGGCGGCCAAGGCCGGTCACGTCGACCTGGTGATCATGGACGTGGGGCTTCCCGACGTCGACGGGCGCGAAGCGGTCCGCATCCTGCGCAAGAACGGGTTCAAGGCGCCGATCATCATGCTGACCGGCCATGACACCGATTCGGATACGATTCTCGGCCTGGAGGCGGGCGCCAACGACTACGTTTCCAAGCCGTTTCGCTTCGCGGTGCTGCTCGCGCGCATCCGCGCGCAGCTGCGCCAGCACGAAGCGAGCGAGGATGCGGTCTTCAACATCGGTCCCTACACGTTTCGGCCCAGCTCCAAATTGCTGGTCAACCCGAAGGGCAACAAGGTGCGCCTGACCGAGAAGGAGACCGCGATCCTGCGCTACCTCTATCGCGCCGGCCAGCGTCCGGTCTCGCGCGAAGTCCTGCTGCAGGAGGTCTGGGGCTACAACTCGGGCGTCACCACCCATACGCTTGAAACCCACATCTATCGGCTGCGCCAGAAAGTCGAGCGCGATGCTTCGACCCCGTCCATCCTGGTGACCGAAGGCGGCGGCTACAAGCTGATCCCGTAGAGCATGATCCCGAGAAGTGGGTACCGGTTTCCCGCCTGCGCGAAGCCCTCGCACGGCTTGTCATTTGGCTTGAGGCCTCGGCGGGCGAAGGCAGGTCGGAAAAGATCATGCTCCAAGAATAACGCCCAGCCCGAATGAGCATCGAGGAAGACATCGCCTTTCTGGAGCGCGTCCCCACGCTCGGACTTCTCGGTCGAGACGCCTTACGCATTCTGGCCATCGGGGCCGAGAGCCGTTACCTGCACGACGGCAACGTCCTGTTCAGCCAGGGCGAGGCAGCCGACGCGGGCTACGTGGTGCAGGAAGGATTGTTGAGCCTCGGTCCGATGCGCGGCGAAGCCGAGCCGCTCACCGTGGGGCCGGGGACGCTGCTCGGCGAGCTTGCGCTGCTGACCGAGACCACCCGCCCGGTGACGGCGACGGCCGTCGAGCCGTCCACGGTGATTCGCATTCCACGCTCGTTGTTTCTCAAGATGCTCGAAGGCTACCCCGAGGCCGCGTTGCGCCTGCGCGACAGCTTCCTGACGCGTGCCGAGCATTCCGAGACGGATATGCACCGGGTGCGCAGCGTGCTCGAGGCCAATCACGGCACGTCGTGATACCGTCCTTCAAAGCTCTAGCGTCGCGGTGACCGGAACATGGTCGGACGGGCGGTCCCAGCCGCGTGTCTGTTTGGTGATCCTGATCTCGGAAACCCGGTCGCCCAGCTGCGGCGCGACCCAGATGTGGTCGAGGCGGCGGCCCTTGTCGACGGCCGCCCAGTCGGGCGCGCGGTAGCTCCACCAAGTGTAGAGCTTGGCGGGTTCCGGCACGAACGCGCGCATGGTGTCGACCCAGCCGCCCGCGCGTTGGGCGGCGACGAGCTTCTCGCACTCGATCGGCGTGTGGGAGACGACGGCGAGAAGCCGCTTGTGGCTCCAGACGTCGTGCTCGAGCGGCGCGACGTTGAGATCGCCGACCAGGATCGCCCGGTCGCCTCTCGACGGATGCAGCTCCGCCCGCGCGCGCATCTCGTCGAGGAAAGCCATCTTGTGGGCGAACTTGGGATTGACGGCCGGGTCAGGCTCGTCGCCGCCGGCCGGCACGTAGAAATTTTGCAAGGTCACCGGATCGCGCAGCCCGGCGCGCTCGCCCAGCACGACCGCGAGATGGCGCGAGTCGGTCTTGCCGCAGAAGCCATGGGTGAGCGTCGAGTCGAACGGCAAGCGGGAGAGCACGGCGACGCCGTGGTAGCCCTTCTGTCCGTTGAGCGCGCGAAAAGCGTAGCCGAGCCGGGCGAACCGTTTGTGCGGGAACTTGTCGTCCGGACACTTCGTCTCCTGCAGGCAGAGGACGTCGGGACGGACGGCTTTGAGGAATTTGGCGACCAGGTCGATGCGCAGCCGCACCGAATTGATGTTCCAGGTCGTGACTTTGATCTGCATGAAAGGCGGCGGCAGTCGTGTGGGCGCAGCAACGCGTAGCAAGTCGCTTCCGGCCCGAAGCGGACGCCCTACTGTATCACGCGCTCGTAATTGATCTTGAACATATCGGGGTCCGGCTTCTTGGTCTTGTCCAGATTGAACACCGCGACCGTCGTGTCATAGCCCTGCGGATCGGTCACCGTCCATTGTTTGAGCTCGAGATCCTTGGTGCTGAACATCAGCATCAGGCGATAGGTGCCGCCGATGATCTGTCGTTGCTCGATGACGGCGGTGACGAACATGTTGTCGGAATAGACGCCGACCAGGTCGGTATCCTTGAGCAGGTCGATGCGGTCGGCGAGCAGGAACCGCAGCGGCGTCTGCGACAGCGGATAGAGGTCCTGGGTGGCAAGCTTGCGATCGCGCACCACCATGGACTGGCCGTCGGCGATCAGCTCGACCGGGCTCGGCGGGCTGTACTCGAAGCGCACGCGTCCCGGTTTCTGCAGATAGAACTTGCCGTTGGTGCGCCCGCCGTCCGGGGCGACCTGGACGAAGTCGCCGACCATCGTCTGCACGCTGGTGAGATAGGTGTTCACCCGCTCGATGAGCGCGCGCTGATTGGCATCGAATGCGATCGAGCCGCCGGGCTTCGGCAGGATGCCGGTCAGCGCCTCGACGATCGACCCGGGGGACATGGACGTCTTGGGGGCTGT
This sequence comes from Xanthobacteraceae bacterium, assembly GCA_035948495.1. GTDB lineage: Bacteria > Pseudomonadota > Alphaproteobacteria > Rhizobiales > Xanthobacteraceae > AP-16. Next base: position 4,996 of record DASZJC010000217.1, read on the forward strand.
CTGGCCGACCGGCGCCAAGGAGAGGGGGGAGGGCGCAGCGTCCGGTTGGGCGGCGGGGGCCGGTGTTCCGACCTTGGGCTGGGGCGCGGGCCTGGGCACCGGCACGGTCTGCGCCATCGCGGCGGCCGTCAGGCTCGCCACGATGGTGCACGCAAGGGCCGCGCGCCTCGTTTTCCGCATATCTTCCTCCGCTCCCCTATTCCCGGAGCATGATCCTTTCCGAAAACCGGTACCCACTTTTCGGGATCATGCTCTAGGGACGCCGTATGGCGATTTCGCGACTTGATTAAGCAGCGGCGATCCCCCGACCCGGAGCATCGCAGGTTCGGTCCGGGGCCTCAATACCGGTCGGCCGTTTCCTCGCCAACCAGGATTTCCCGCTTGCCCGCGTGGTTGGCGGCGCCGACGATCCCTTCTTCCTCCATCCGCTCCATGATCGAGGCGGCGCGGTTATAGCCGATTTGCAGCCGGCGCTGGATATAGCTGGTGGACGCCTTGCGGTCGCGCACGACCACCTGCACGGCCTGTTGATAGAGGTCGTTGGTCTCCCCGCCGCCCATGGCGGTGGCGTCGAACAAAGGACTGTCCTCGTCCTCGTCGTCCCCGGCGGTGACCGCATCGAGGTATTGGGGGGCGCCCTGCGACTTGAGGTGACGCACCACCTTCTCGACCTCTTCGTCCGACACGAACGGTCCGTGCACGCGGCTGATGCGGCCGCCGCCCGCCATGTACAGCATGTCGCCCAGGCCGAGCAGCTGCTCGGCGCCCTGCTCGCCCAGGATGGTGCGGCTGTCGATATTGGAGGTGACCTGAAACGAAATGCGGGTCGGAAAATTGGCCTTGATGGTGCCGGTGATGACGTCGACCGACGGCCGCTGCGTCGCCAGGATGACATGCAGACCGGCGGCGCGCGCCATCTGCGCCAGCCGCTGCACCGCGCCTTCGATGTCCTTGCCGGCGACCATCATCAGGTCGGCCATCTCGTCGACGATGACGACGATATAGGGCAGCGGCTCGAGATCGAGATCCTCGTGCTCGTAGATCGCTTCGCCGGTGTCGCGGTTGTAACCGGTGTGCACCGTGCGGGTGAGTTTCTCGCCTTTGCCGTTGGCCTCGACGACGCGCGCATTATAGCCGTCGATATTGCGCACGCCGAGTTTTGACATTTTCTTGTAGCGCTCCTCCATCTCGCGCACCGCCCATTTCAACGCCACCACCGCCTTTCGCGGGTCGGTGACGACGGGCGTGAGCAGATGCGGGATGCCGTCGTAGACCGAGAGCTCCAGCATTTTCGGATCGACCATGATCAGCCGGCACTGGTCCGGATGCAGCCGATAGAGCAGGCTCAGGATCATGGTGTTGATGGCGACCGATTTGCCCGAGCCGGTGGTGCCGGCGATGAGCAGATGCGGCATGCGCGCCAGGTCGACCAGCACCGATTCGCCGCCGATCGATTTGCCGAGGCAGACCGGCAGCCGGTGGGTGGTGTCGCCATAATCGCGCGAGGCCAGCAGCTCGCGCAGATAGACCTTTTCGCGGGTCGGATTCGGCAATTCGATGCCGATGGCGTTGCGGCCGGAGACCACGGCGACGCGCGCGGACAGCGCGCTCATCGAGCGCGCGATGTCGTCGGCCAGGCTGATCACGCGCGACGATTTGATGCCGGGCGCCGGCT
>DASZJC010000218.1:0-7458 GCA_035948495.1 Xanthobacteraceae bacterium
CTCATGTACGACAAGGGTCACGGCGTCCCGCAGAACTACGTCCTCGCCTACAAATGGCTCAATCTCGCGGTCGCCGGCGCCACCCCCGGCGAGCGCGACTACTGGGTCAGGATCCGCGACGCGGTGGCCTCGAAGCTGACCTTGGTGGAGCGTACCGCCGGCCAAGGCAAGGCAACCGAGTGGTATTTCGAGCGGCGCCCGTTCGAGTGAGTGCTCGCGCGGTCCCCGCCGCGTGGCATCACCGGCCGAACAAGGTCGCCTCGAGCAGCCAGCCGAGCCAGATGGCCGGCGCCAGGAACAGCCCGAACGGCATGCGCGCCGTTGCGCTCATGACGCGGCCGCCGGCGAACTGGCGCACCACATAGACCGCGAGCGCGGCCAGCGCGGCGAGTTCGACCGCGACCGGGATGGTCGCCCAGGCGAGCCACACTCCGCCGACGCCGCCGAGCTTGACGTCGCCCAGGCCGATCCCCTCCCTCCCGCGCAGGCGCTGGTAGAGCGCGCGCAGCGCGAGGAACCCCCCTGCCAGCACCGCTCCCCGCACCAGGGCCGCGCCGAGCGATTGGAGAACCGCGGTCCATGCCTCCGGCCATGCGTCGAGGCCCGCGTTGGCCATGCCGAGCACGAGCGCGGCGAGGGTCAGCTCATCCGGGATGATGAAACGGCGCGCATCAATCGCCGCGATCGCCAAAACGTCGAGCGCAAGAGCCGCCCCCAGCACGCCCGCGAGCCCGGGAGCGACCGCCAGGCTCGCGACCGCGGCCGCGATCGCCGTGACGCCGACGGCGGCGATTTCGCACGCCTCTCGTCGCGAGAACCGCAACCGTGAGGACAGATGCATGAGCCGCGGTCTAGCGCACCACCTGGGGCGTCGGCGTCTCGGCCGCGCCGGGCGGCAGGAACTCGCCGACCTTGCCGCCCCGCATGCGCGAGCGCAGCTCTTCCGCCACGGCCGCCGCATCCACGCTGTCGCGAATGATCTGCGGGCGAATGAAAATGATCAGCTCGGTGCGCATGAGCCCCTTCTGGTTCGAGGTGACGGCGCTGTCGCCGACTCCCGGAATCTGATCGAGGAAGGGAATGCCGCTGCGCGCGCGGTTCTGGGTTTCGCTGATCAGGCCGGCCAGCAGCACGGTCTGGCCGGTCACCACCGCGATCGAGCTCTTGACCCGGCGCTGCGAGATGGTCGGCGTCAGCGAGCCTGCTGTGTTCGGGCTGACGCTGCTGATCTCCTGCTCGATCTCGAGCTTGACCGTGCCGTTGGAATTGATCCGCGGAACGACGCGCAGGATGATTCCGGTGTTCTGATAGTTGATCGTGTTGACGACCGCGTTGTTCGCGCTGAGCACCGTGGCCGTGCCGGTCGTGATCGGCACCTGGTCGCCGACCTGCAAGGTGGCGACCTGGTTGTCGAGCACGACGAGCGAGGGGTTGGAGAGAACCTTTACGTCGGTGTAATTGTGCAGCGCGTTGATGATGAGCTGGGGAGTCGCGACCGAGCCGAGCAGGAGATTGGCGCCGGGGAAGATCTGCGCCAACGGCTGCGCGATCGCGGTGTTGATGGCCTGCCCGGTTCCTGTGGGCGCGCCGACGTTGGCGCTCTTGAGAAAGAACTGGACGCCGTAGGTGAGGTTGTCGTTGAGCGTGACCTCGGCAATGGTCAAGTCGATCGCGACCTGCAGCTGCGGCCGGTCGAGCTGGTTGATCGCCCGTTCGATGACGCGGTAGTTTTCCTGGTTGGCGTAGATCAGCAGCGCATTGTTGACGACGTCGGCGGTGATGCGCACGCCGGGCAGAACGGCTCCGGCGCTCGTCGGCCCGCCGCCCCCGGCCACCAGCGCGTTCGTGCCGGCGCCAGGCACCTCGGTGCCGCCGCCGCGAATGGTGGTGCCGGGCGCGCCGGTGCTCGCGGCGGGCGTGCCGCCGGGGCCGACGAGCCCGCTCCCGGCAAACCCGGAGCCGAGCGGCGCCTGGGACGGCGGGGTGGGCGAACCCGGCACGTTGGTACCGCCTTGGCTCGCGCCGGTGAGCCGGTCGAACGTCGACATCCCGCTCAAGCCCGCGCCGGGCGCGATCTGGTTCGCCGCCGTGTCGATCGCTCCGCCGGCCGAACCGCCGAGGAAAATGTCGTTCAGCAGCCGCGCGATCTGCCGCGCGTCGCCGTAGCGGACGCGGTACACCTTCACCCCGGTGCTCGCGGTCTCCGAGTTGTCGAGCCGATTGATCCAGGTCGCCACCCGGCGCAGCAGTTCCGGCTTGCGCGAGACGACGAGAATCGCGTTCATCCGCGCGATCGGCTGCAGCTTGACGAGATTCTGGGTCAAGCCGCCCTCGCCGGAGTCGATGATCTTCTCGAGTTCCGTCATCACCGGCTCGGGCGTGGTGTTGTGGATCGGATAAATGCCGACCGATTGGCCGCGCATCCAGTCGCGATCGAAGCTCAGCACCGTGTCCAACGCGGCGCGGCGCTCGGCGCCGCTGCCCTGCACCAGCAGCAGGTTGCGCGATGGATCCGGCCTGATCGCGCCGGGCTTGGCGGCGAAACTGTCCAGGAGCTTGCTGACCGTCTGCACCGAGACGTACTGCAGGGGAATGACCGTGATGCCGTAGCCCGGCTCCGGGTTGCGACCCGGGTCGACGCCGGCGCTGCCGACCGCCTCCGGCGCGGGCACCAGCCGATACCCGGTGCGCTCGCGCACCAGCGCCACGTTGCTGGTCCGCAGCGCGCTTTCGAGCACGAACAGCACGTCGTTCTTGGGAACCGGGTGCCCCGACGTGAGGGTGACCGTCCCCTGCACGCGCGGATCGATCGTGTATCCGGCACCCAGAATGTCGCCGAGGATGACCTTGGCGACGGTGGTCACCGGCGTGTTTTCGAAATTGAAGTCGTACCCCTCCCCGGCGCCGGGCGCCGGCTGCTGCCCCGCCGCCGCCTCAACCGGCACGCCGCTGCCGTAAAAGCTGGCCGCGCGCTGGCCCGACGATCCGGTGTTGGCGCCTTCGGGCGGCGCGGGAAAGCGCGGCTGCAGGTCGGCCGCGCGAACGCGGTCCATGGCGTCGGGCGGAGCGTTGCCGCTCTCGCCGAAGGACGTGACATTGCAGGCGGACAGCAACGCGCCGCAGACGGCAATGGCTGCGCCCGCCAAACACGCGCGAAGCGCCTGCCGCCGTGCCAGCCTGCACAATAGAAGCAACTGACCCACCCGAACCAATCGTTGAGCTTGCAACCGCCCCCGACCGCGTATTGATTGACAGAGTTTTCGAGCATCGCTAAGTTTTATTTATCCGTCAAGCAGAAATACATTGGTGCGGGGGAACCCGTTTCGTCCGTTGATGCCCGAGTGGATGCCCCGATGTCGCCCAATATAGCAGCCGATTTTGCAAGACACCTATCGAGCAAGAACTATATTATCTCCAATTTAAGCTTCAGCTCAGGCCGCGAGATCGAAAACAACTCAGAACTGAGCTTGCGAAAACTGTGGGAATCGACCGATCTGTCGGCCAACGACTTCGCCGACGAAGTCGCGCGCTTCTACGGTCTGGCGCGGGTCGGCCTGCCCGACCTGATCGCGGCGTCCCCGATCACCGCCGCGTTCTCGCGCCGCTTCCTGCGCGAGACGACGGTATTTCCCTATCAAACGCCGGAGCGGCGTTTTCGGCTGGCGCTTGCCGATCCGAGCGATGCCGCCGCCATCCGCGCCGCTGAAATCGTGCTCGGCGGTCCGGTCGAGATCGAGGTCGCCTCGTTCGAGGACATCGCAACGGCGCTGACCGAACGCCTGGGCGAGGACGCCTCGTCGCCGGACGCCAAGGAGATCACGCTCGCTCCCGGCGACGACGACATCGAGAGCCTGCGCGATCTGGCCAGCGGCGCGCCGGTCGTCCGCGCGGTCAACGACCTCCTGGAAAAGGCGATGGAGCTGCGCGCAAGCGACATCCACATCGAGCCGTTCCGCAACGGGCTCGTCGTGCGCATGCGCGTCGACGGCCTGCTGCGCACGGTGGCGACGCCGGCGGGGGCGGTGCCGCAGGCGCTGATCTCCCGCATCAAGATTCTCGCCGGCCTCAACATTGCCGAGCGCCGCCTGCCCCAGGACGGCGCCGCGCGGCTGCGCGTTGCCCGCTCGGAGATCGACATCCGCGTCGCCACCATGCCGGCGCAGCACGGGGAATCCGCGGTGATCCGCCTGCTGCCGCGCGACCGCGGGCTGCTCGACATCGGCAAGCTCGGGCTCTTGAGCGCGGACGAGGCGACGCTGCGGCGATTGCTGGCGCTGCCGCACGGCATGATCGTGATCACCGGTCCGACCGGCAGCGGCAAGACGACGACGCTGGCGACGATGCTCTCGATCCTCAACGAGCCGACGCGCAAGATTCTCACCATCGAAGACCCGGTCGAATACGAAATCCACGGCGTGAACCAGTCGCAGGTCAAGCCTTCCATCGGATTGACGTTCGCGGCCGCCATGCGCGCCTTCGTGCGCCAGGACCCGGACGTGATCATGGTTGGCGAGGTGCGCGATCCGGAAACGGCGAACATCGCCATCCACGCCGCGCTGACCGGCCACCTGGTGCTCACCACCCTGCACACGGAGACCGCCGCCGCCGCGGTGCCGCGCCTGCTCGACCTCGGCGTCGAGGGCTTCCTGCTCAAGTCGACGCTGCGTGCGGTGATCGCCCAGCGGCTGGTGCGCATCCTGTGCGACCGCTGCAAGGTCAAGCGCACGCTGACCGCGGCCGATCTGTCGACCGATCCGCGCTACGCCACGCTCGGGCTGGAAATCGGCGAGACGGTGCACGAGCCGGCCGGTTGCGAGCGCTGCGGCGGAACCGGCTACCGCGGCCGCTGCGGCGTGTTCGAAATCCTCGAAATGGTCGACGCGGTGCGCAAGCTCGTCGGCAACGCGACCGACGCCGGCACGCTCGACGAGGCTGCCACGCGCGCCGGCATGACGACGATGATGGACGACGCGATCGCCAAGTGCCGCGCCGGCGTGACCTCGGCGGCCGAGGTCCTGCGCGTGACGACGGTGCGGTGACGCCGTGCCGAGCTTTCGCTATCGCGCGCTGACCCAGAGCGGCGAGATCGTGAGCGGCTCGATCTCGGCGCCGACCGCGGCGGAAGTCGCGCACCGCATCGAATATCTCGGCCTCGTCCCGATCGAGACCGTCACCGAGGATCGGTCGGCCGGCGGCCGCCTCAGCCTGAGCATGTTCTCGCGGCCGCGCGCCGAGGACGTCACCGTCTTCACCCGCGATCTTGCGCTGCTGCTCAAGGCGGGCGCGCGCATCAACGACGCCCTCGAACTGCTTTCCCAGGACGTCGACATCGGCCGGCTGCGCCCGACCGCGGCGAAGGTCAGGGCGGCGGTGCTTTCCGGCGAGAGCTTTGCCGAGGCCATCGCCGCCTATCCGACATTGTTCCCGCCGATGTACGTCGCGCTGGTGCGGGTCGGGGAAGCATCCGGCACGCTCGACCACATTCTCGAGGTGCTCGGCGCCGAGCGCGTGCGCTCCGAGGCGCTGCGCCGGCGGCTTGCCGACGCCTTGCGTTACCCGGCGTTCGTGTTGTTTGCCGCCTGCGCGGTGCTGACGTTCTTTCTGATGTTCGTGTTGCCGCAGTTCGCCTCGGTGCTGCGCGATTTCAACGCCAAGCTCGATCCGGTGGTGGTGGTGCTCCTCGGATTGTCGGATTTCGTGCGCGGGCACACCGACGCCATCGCGATCGTCATCGTGGTCGCGCTGCTGTCCGGCTGGGCCCTGCTGCGGCAGGCGCGGGTGCGCGCCGCCATGATGCGCGGGCTCTCGCGCCTGCCGCTGGTGCGCCCGGTGCTGGGCTTCCACCGCACCGCCTTGTTCTGCCGCAATCTTGGCGTCCTGTTGGCGAGCGGCGTCGCGCTGACGACGACGCTGCGCATCCTCAGCGACATGATGGCGACCACCGGCGACGCCACGGATTGGACCAAGACGGTCGAGCGGGTGCGGCACGGCGGCAAGCTGTCCGACGCGCTCGCCGACACCGCCGCGCTTCCCACCATGGCGGTGCGCATGCTACGCTTGGGCGAGGAGACGGGACAGCTGCCGATGCTGGCCGGCCGCGTGGCCGAATTCTTCGAGGCCAAGCTGCAACGCAGTCTCGACCGGGTCGTCGGCATTGCCGGACCGCTGGCGATCATAACCATCAGCATCGTCGTCGGCGGCCTCATCGTCTCGGTCATGACCGCGCTGTTGTCGGTCAGCCAAATCGTTGAATGAATGAAATCGAGTCGCATGCGACGAGGGAGGACTCGTATGATTGGCTTGCGTATACCGGCCCGCTGGGCCCGACGGCGGACGCGCCGCGGCGAGCGCGGCTTCACGCTGGTCGAAATTCTGGTGGTCATCACGATCATCGGGCTGATCATGGCGCTGGTCGGCCCGCGGGTCATCGGCTACCTGGGCACGGCGAAGGTGAAGGCGGCGAAGATCCAGATCGAGAGCTTCAGCAGCGCGCTCGACCTCTACTATCTCGATGCCGGACGCTATCCGTCGAGCTCGGAAGGGCTGGCGGCGCTGGCGCAACGTCCGGGCGGGGCCGCGGCCTGGAACGGGCCCTACCTCAAGGGTGCCGCCGTTCCCAACGATCCCTGGGGTCATCCCTATCTGTACCGGTCGCCGGGCGAACATGGCCCCTACGACATCGTCTCTTATGGCGCGGACGGGCAGGAAGGTGGAGCGGGTACGGCGGCCGATATCGTCAGCTGGGCGCACTGAGCGGCGAGCCGCATGTTCCGGCGAAGTGGGCATCGGTTCGCCGATAAGAACGTGCGCCAATCGATAGTTTCGGCGCAGGACGGTTTCACCCTGATCGAGATCGTCTGCGTCCTCGCCATCGTCGCGCTCCTGGCCGCCGTGATCTTGCCGGCCATTCCGCGCGGCACCTCGTACGCGCGGCTCGAGGCCTTCGCAATCGAGACGGCGACATTGCTCAAGCAGGACCGCTACGCCGCGATGCGGCGCCGCACGCGCGTCGCAACCGAAATCAGCGCGTCGTCGCGCACCTTCCGCTCCGGCTTCAGCGGGCGCGCCGTGCGGCTGCCGAACGACGTCGCGGTCGAAGCGCTGCTCGCCCAGCGGTGCGATCAGCGCGCCGCCGGCCGGACCATCGACTTTTTCGCCTCCGGACGGTCCTGCGGGGGCACGATCGAGCTGACGCGGCTGGGCAAGGGCTTCCAGATCCGCGTCAACTGGCTCACCGGAGGTGTCGAGCTTGTGCCGATCCAGCTGTGAGCGCGACCGCGCGGTCGCCGGCTTCACGCTCATCGAAGTGGTGGTGGCGCTCGCGCTCGTCGCGGTGGCGCTCACGGCGATCGGTTCGCTGATCGCCACGACCATCCGCGGGACGCGGTCGCTCGATCAGCATCTCTCGCTGGCGGAGACCGCCCGCGCGATCGAGGCGGCGTTGCCCGGCCGCGACGA
>DASZJC010000219.1:0-2987 GCA_035948495.1 Xanthobacteraceae bacterium
ATCGATTTGCCCAAGGTGGTGAAGGAGAGCGGGTTGACGGGGCTCTTGAAGTAGAGGCGCGCGGCGTCCGCATAGGCCCGCGCCGGGTTGAGCGCGGCGTGGCTCACCTCGTAGAACCAGTACATCGGCGACGACAGCATGAAGCCGCCGCCGGGCGGCGTGGGCGCGCCCCCGAATTCCCCTATCGGCATGTGCTGAGCCCCCGGCAGCCCTTGCTGCACCGCAGCATCCTGTCTTTTTTTCGCCATGCCGTCAACCGCGCGATGCCTTCGTCTGCACTATTCCCCCTCATTTTGCGCTTTAACCGTTAATTATGATCGTCCGTCCGGTCCGGCCAGAAGCGTCACGGCATGTTGAGCAAGGACCGGGCGCCGGTCACTCGCCGGCCTGCATCAGCGAGCCGTTGCGGCGCGCGCTTGCCAGCAGGGCGACGAAGGCCAGCGACATCGCGGCGAACAGGGCGGCATTGAGGGCGAGGGCTTCGACCATCAAGTCGAGATGGAACGTATGCTCGATCAGCAGCGCGCGCATACCTTCGAACACGTAGGTGGGCGGCAGCGTCCAGGCCAGCGGGTGCAGGAACTGCGGCAGCGCCGCGACCGGGTAGTAGACGCAGGTGAGCGGCAGCAGCAGGAACATGAAAGTCCAGGCCAGGCTCTCGGCGCCGAGGCCGTTGCGCAGCACCAGCCCCGACACCAGGATGCCGATCGCCCAGCTGGTCAGGATCAGGTTGAGGAAGAAGGCGGCGAGCGCCAGCCCGAGGCCGTAAAGATTGAACCCGAAGAAGGCGATCGCCAGCAGCGAGACCGGCACCATGCCGATCGCCAGCCGGATCAGGCTCATGATCATCAAGGCGGCGATGAACTCCACCGGCCGCAACGGGCTGATCATCAGGTTGCCCATGTTGCGCGCCCACATCTCCTCGAGAAACGAGATCGAGAAGCCGAGCTGCCCGCGCAACAGGATGTCCCACAGCAGCACGGCGCCGATGAAGGTGGCGCCGGCGCGGGCGAAGAAGCCGGCGTTGCTGGAAATGTAGAGCTGGAGGAAGCCCCACATGAACATCTGCACCGCCGGCCAGTAGATCAGCTCCAGCATGCGCGGCCACGACGAGCGCAACAGGTACCAATAGCGCAGCACCATCGCGCCGACCCGGCGCGGCGAGAGGCCGCCCGCGGACGCCGGACGTCGGTTCACTGCGCCGCCTCCTGCACCTGCGCGCGGCCGCGGGCGACGTCGAGGAACACCTCCTCGAGCGTGCGGCGCCCGTAGCGCGCCAGCAGCGTGGCCGGTGGCGCGTCGTCCTCGATGCGGCCCTTTTTCATGATGATGACGCGCTCGCACAGCCGCTCGACCTCCGCCATGTTGTGAGAAGCGAGCAGCACGGTGGCGCGGTGCTCGGCGCGGTAATGTTCGAGCCGGCCGCGCACCCAGTCGGCCGTATCGGGATCGAGCGAAGCGGTCGGCTCGTCGAGCAGCAATATGTCCGGGCGGTTGAGCAGCGCCTTGGCGAGCGCCACGCGGGTCTTCTGGCCGGCCGAGAGCTTGCCGGCCGGCCGGTCGAGCAAGTCGACGAGATCGAATTGGGCGGCGATCTCTGCGATGCGCTGCTTGAGGTCGGGGACGGCGTAGATCGTGCCGAACACCTTGAGGTTTTGCCGCACGGTCAAGCGCATCGGCATGTCCACATAGGGACTCTCGAAGTTCATCCGATGCAGGACCCGGTAGCGTTGCCGCGGCATCTCGGCGCCCAGCACCCGCACGCTGCCCGAGGTCGGCGTGACCAGGCCCAGGATCATCGCGATCGTGGTGGTCTTGCCGGCGCCGTTGCCGCCGAGCAGGCCGGTGATGGAGCCGGGCACCAGCGCGAAATCGATGCCGTCAACCGCCCGGGTCGTCTTGTAGACCTTCACCAGGCGCTCTACCTCGATTGCGGGCGGGGAATCGGCCATGGGCGGTCCAGATCTGGCTCCGCACAATTGGCGCCGGCCGGACGCCGGTGCAAGGCCCGCCCCAGGCGCGTTTGGGCAAACCGCTAGCGCATGTTCCGGCGAAGTGGGCACCGGTTCGCCGATAAGAACATGCGCCAATCAATAGTATCTAGTGCAGGTCCCGATTCCGAAGGAACGGGACGTGCTCTAGAGTGAGGCGATGGCCGCCGACCGTCCCGACACCCGGATCGACGCGCGCGAGCTTCCGCTGTTGCGGCGCAACGTGCGCCTCGACACCTTGGTGCGCATCCGCTGGCTCGCGGTGCTCGGCCAGACGGGGGCGGTGCTCGTCGTCCACTACGGGCTTGATTTCACCTTGCCGCTTGGCCCCTGCCTCGCGGTGATTGCGCTCAGCGCCGCGTTGAACATCGCGGTGCGGCTGCACTTCCGCGCCACCCCCCGGCTCGATGCCGACACCGCGGCGTGGCTGCTCGCCTTCGATATTGCCCAGCTCGCCGCATTGCTGTTCCTCACCGGGGGGCTGGAAAACCCGTTCGCGTTCCTGTTCCTCGGGCCGGTGTTGATTTCGGCGACGGCGCTGCCCCGGCGGATGACATTGCTGCTCGGCGGCCTGGCGGGGCTGTGCGCAACCGCCCTGGTATTCGTGCACATGCCGCTGCCGTGGGCGAGCGACGAACCCTTGAAGCTGCCGTCGACTTATATGCTCGCCGTGTGGCTCTCGCTGCTGGTGGCGCTCGCCTTCATCGGAGCTTATGCATGGCAGGTTGCCGAAGAGGCACGCCTGCTCGCGGAGGCGCTCGCCGCGACCGAGCTGGTGCTGGCGCGCGAGCAGCATCTCTCCCAGCTCGATGGCCTCGCGGCCGCCGCCGCCCATGAGCTGGGGACGCCGCTCTCCACCATCGCGGTCGTCATCAAGGAGCTTGAACGCACGCTCGGACCGGGCTCGCCGCACGCCGACGACATCAAGCTGTTGCGCGAGCAGGCCCGGCGGTGCCGCGACATCCTGGGGAAGCTCACCGAGCTGTCGACCTCGAG
>DASZJC010000220.1:0-1526 GCA_035948495.1 Xanthobacteraceae bacterium
TAGATGAACGAATCTTCCGTCGACTGGTCATTGCAGAAGTTCGGCATCGGCCAGCCGGTGCCGCGCACCGAGGATCCGCGCCTGGTGCGCGGGGAAGGCCGCTACACCGACGACGTCAACCTGCCCGGCCAGGCCTACGCGGCGATCGTGCGCAGCCGTCACGCCCACGGCGTCATCCGCAAGATCGACCTTGCGGCGGCGCGCGGCATGCCGGGCGTGCTCGCCGCCTACACCGGCGCCGACCTCGCGGCGGCCGGCTACGGCACGTTCAAGTGCAACGTTGGCTTCAAGAACCGCGACGGCTCGGACATGCGCAAGCCGAAGCGGCCGGCGCTGGCGACCGACAAGGTGCGCTTCGTGGGCGATCCGGTCGCTTTCGTCGTCGCCGAGACGCCGGCGCAGGCGCGCGACGCGGCCGAGGCGGTCGGGGTCGAGATCGATGCGCTGCCGGCGGTCACACGCGCAAGCGAGGCGGCGAAGCCCGGCGCGCCGCAGCTCTACGACGACGCGCCCGGCAACGTCGCGCTCGATTATCACTACGGCGACGCCGACAAGGTGGCGACCGCGTTCGCGGCGGCCGCCCACGTGACGAAGCTTTCGCTCGTCAACAGCCGGGTCGTCGTCAACGCCATGGAGCCGCGCGCGGCGGTCGCCTCCTACGATCCCGGCGCGGGCCGCTTCACCATGCACACCGGCTGCCAGGGCGCATTCGGCATGCACAACTCGCTCGCCGACCTGCTCGGCGTGCCGGCCGACAAGGTGCACGTGCTCGCCGGCAACGTGGGCGGCTCGTTCGGCATGAAAGCGGCGCCCTATCCGGAATACCTGTGCGCCCTGCATGCGGCGCGCGCGCTTGGGCGGCCGGTGAAGTGGACCGCCGACCGCTTCGAAAGCTTCCTCGCCGACCATCACGGGCGCGACCACGAGTTCGTCGGCGAGCTGGCGCTCGATGCGAAGGGCCGCTTCCTCGCCGCCCGCTTCACCGGTTACGGCAACATGGGTGCCTATCTCGGCGCGGTCTCGCCGCTGATGTCGACGCTCAACATCGTCAAGAACGCGATGAGCGTCTACCGCACGCCGCTGATCGAAGTCTCGACCAAATGCATGTTCACCAACACCATGATGGTGAGCGCCTATCGCGGCGCCGGCCGCCCCGAGGGCAACTACTACATGGAGCGGCTGATCGACGCCGCCGCCGCCGAGATGAGGATCGACCGCCTGGCCTTGCGCCGGCGCAACCACGTGCGGCCGAGCGAAATGCCGTATGCGGCGGCCTCCGGCATGACCTACGACAGCGGCGAGTTCACCAAGGTGCTCGACCGCGCGATCGAGATCGCCGACTGGGACGGGTTCAAGGCGCGCAAGCGCGAGGCGCGCAAGCGCGGCAAGCTGCGCGGCATCGGCCTCGGCAGCTATCTGGAAGTGACCGCGCCGCCCAACAAGGAAATGGGCGGCATCCGCTTCGAGCCGGACGGCACCGTGACCATCATCACCGGCACGCTCGACTACGGCCAGGGCCACGCCTC
>DASZJC010000221.1:0-9643 GCA_035948495.1 Xanthobacteraceae bacterium
TCGACCGGCGCCGGCGCCGCCGATGTCGTCGTCGCGGACGGGCGGCTGCGTGAACTGCTGCCCCAGGCCGACATCGTCGCGCTGACCTGTCCGCTCACGCCGCAGACCGAGAAGCTGATCGGCGAGGCTGCGCTCGCCGCCGTGAAGCCTTCGGCTTATCTGGTCAATGTCGCGCGCGGGCGGGTGGTCGACGAGCCGGCGCTCATCGCCGCGCTCACCGCCGGACGGATCGCCGGCGCGGCGCTCGATTGCACCGTCGAGGAACCGTTGCCGGAGGCTTCGCCGCTGTGGGGTTTCGACAATGTCCTCATCACGCCGCACACTGCCGGCGAAACCCGGCGCTACGAGGACAACGTGCTCGATCTTCTGCTCGAGAACCTCGAGCGGCTGTGGCGCGGCGAGACGGAGTTGAAGAACCAGATCGTGTGAGCGGGAAGCCGATCAACGGACGGCCCGCCGGCGCTGGCCGGTTTTCCTGTTCCCTTGCAGATGCGCCTCGAGTTGTTCGATCGAGTGGCGCACGTCCGCGGCTTTTACCCCGGCCGGAAGCTTTTTGGGCTTTTCGCCGGCGATGCACGCTTCCATCCGCCGCAACAGATCGTAATCGTGCTCGTCGCGGTATGGTTTCTCATCGAGATCCGCCGGCACCCTGGTCAGCCGCTCGTCGCCCATTTTCTTCACGTACTTCTGCATGAAGCGGTCGTAGTCGCGCCAATTGACGCCCGCCGCGCGCACGGCGGCCTGTTCGGCACGCGTCGCGATCTGATGGGCATGAAGGTAGTGCAGGTTGAGCCGGTCGATCAGCGTCTTCTCGACTTCCTCGTGGAGAATGAGAAACCGGTCGGTCTCGATCACGCGACCTCTGAAGCGAAACGATTTCGGCATGTGCCGGTCGATATAGATGGTCTTGCCGTCGCGGCTGTAGCCGGCGAGGTAGGGAATGTCGTGCTCGCGGTCCAAATTCTTCACCCGGCGCACCACCGCGTCGAGCGCGCGCTCCATCATCAGGCCCGACACGTACCATTCCGGAACCCGCAGTTTCTTGTGCGGCGCCGTGAGGTGGCAGAAGTGCAGCGGCATGGCTGATGTCCTCCGCGGTCGCCGATGCGGATGTATGGGCGATTCGCGCGTCCGCTGAAACCCTAGGTCCGGGCTTCCCCGACCTTGGCGGCGAGGCGCAGGCGCGTGATGTGGCCGATTTCCGCGAGCGCGGCGGCAAGCTCGGTGTCCGGGTCGTTGCGCAGGCGCTGCTCGAATTCGTCGAGGATCGAGTCGCGCGTGTGCCGGCGCACGCAGATGATGAACGGAAAACCGAACCGCTCGCGATAAGTCGCGTTGAGCCGCTCGAAGCGGGCGAATTCCTCCGCGCCGAGGCGATCGAGGCCAAGCCCTCCTTGCTCGGACCTGGACGCCTCGGTCATCATGCCCGCGCGGGCGAGCTTGCCGCCGAGTTCGGGATGGCCGTGGACGAAGGCGAGCCGGGTCTCGCGAGATGCGCGGTAGACCGCCTGCATCAATGCCGCGTGCAGCGCCGTCACGCTCGGGTACGGCCGCCCCGCAGCGGCGCCCTCGGCGACCCACGGCGCGTGCTCGAAGACGTCCCCGAGCGCTGCCACGAAGTCCTCGCGGCCCATGGCATTGATCGCGGCGAGCGAATAGGTGGTCGCGGTCATCGCTCTCGATGTATATGATCCGCCGGCACCGCGGTCGACCGGCTATTCCGCGTCGGTGCCGCCATCCAGAAAAGCCGAGGGTTCACGTACATGTTGCCATCGTCAGCCGACGTTGTCGTGGTCGGGGCCGGGAATGCGGCGTTTTCCGCGGCGCTTGCGGCCGCTGAAAGCGGAGCATCGGTGCTCGTGCTCGAGCGGGCGCCGGAGGACGAAGCCGGCGGCAACAGCCGGTTCACCGCCGGCGCCATGCGCTGCGTGTACGACGGGGTCGACGACCTCAAGGCGCTCATGCCCGACCTCACCGACGAGGAAATCCGCAACACCGACTTCGGCACCTACACCGAGGACATGTTCTTCGACGACATCGGCCGCGTCACCGAGTATCGCGCCGATCCGGACCTTGCCGAGTTGTTGGTCAAAAAGAGCCGCGACACCATGCGCTGGATGCGCGGCAAAGGCGTCAGGTTCGCGCCGATCTACGGGCGCCAGGCGTTCAAGGTGGACGGGAAGTTCAAGTTCTGGGGCGGCCTTACGGTCGAGAGCTGGGGCGGCGGCCCCGGCCTGATCGCGGCATGGACCGAGATCGCGCGCAAGAACCGCGTCACGGTCGTCTACCAGGCCCGCGCGCTCAGCCTCATCGCCGATGACGACGGCGTGAAGGGCCTGCGCGTGCGCCATGCCGGCAAGACCGGCGAACTCAGGGCCAAGTGCATCGTCCTCGCAGCCGGGGGCTTCCAGGCCAACGCGGAATGGCGCACGCGCTATCTCGGCCCGGGCTGGGAGCTCGCCAAGGTTCGCGGCACGCGCTTCAACACCGGCGACGGCATCAAGATGGCGCTCGATATCGGCGCGCAACCGACCGGCAACTGGTCGGGCGGCCACGCGGTGGGCTGGGACCGCAACGCGCCGGAGTTCGGCGACCTCTCGGTCGGCGACAATTTCCAGAAGCACTCTTATCCGTGGGGGATCATGATCAACGCCCGCGGCGAGCGGTTCGTCGACGAGGGCGCCGACTTCCGCAACTACACCTATGCCAAGTACGGCCGCGTGATCCTCGAGCAGCCCGGCCAATTCGCCTGGCAGATTTTCGACCGCAAAGTGCTGCACCTGCTGCGCGATGAATACCGCATCAAGCGCGTCACCAAGGCGCGGGCGGACACGCTCGAGGACCTGGTCGGAAAGCTCGACGACGTGAACGCCGCCCGCGCCCTCGAGACCATCAAGGCCTATAATGCGGCCGTCAAGACCGAGGTGCCGTTCAATCCCAACGTCAAGGACGGGCGCGGCACGCGCGGGCTCGCGGTGCCGAAGTCGAACTGGGCGAACACCATCGACGAGCCGCCGTTCGAAGCCTACGCGGTGACCTGCGGGCTTACCTTTACGTTCGGCGGGGTCAAGATCGACGTCGACGGTCGAGTGATCGACAGCGACGGAGCGGTGATCCCCGGGCTCTACGCGGCCGGCGAAATGGTCGGCGGACTGTTTTATTTCAACTATCCGGGCGGTACCGGCCTCATGGCCGGTTCGGTGTTCGGGCGTATCGCCGGAACCTCGGCGGGGCAACGCGCCGCCCAGATACCGTGACGTGGGCGAATAGCGAATAGCGAATAGCGAATAGCGAATAGCGAATAGCGAATAGCGAATAGCGAATAGCGAATAGCGCTCCTCTCTGCGGGCTCTTCCCTATTCGCTATTCGCCGCTTCCTGCGTGCTCACGAGGCCCGTTTGGAACGGCGCTCGTCAAGCTCGATCAGAGCAGCTGATGCGGCCGCCGATTGCGCCGCCGCAGGCGTAGGCGCGTCGAACTTGAGGCTCGCCGGATCGGCAAACGCGGCGAACGGCTTCGGTTGACTGAACAGGAAGCCCTGGACCTCGGTGCAGCCCTGCTCGTACAGGAACGCAAACTGCCCCTGCGTCTCCACGCCTTCGACCGTCACGTCGAGGTTGAGCTCGCGGGCGAGCACGAACATCGAGCGCACGATCGCGGCCGAACGGCGATGGTTGGGCAAGTCCATGGTGAAGATGCGGTCGATCTTGATCCGCTCGAAATTGAGGCGCCGCAGGTTGCCCATCGAGGTGTAGCCGGCGCCGAAATCGTCCATCGCGACCTGGATGCCGAGCGCGCGCAGCCGCGCGAACATGCTTGCCGTCTGCTCGAAATCCTTGATCAGCACGTCCTCGGTCACTTCCAGCTCGAGCCGTCTCGGGTCGAGGCCGGAGGATTTGATGATCTCGCGGACGCGGTCGACCAGTTGGCTGTTGAGCTGGATCGGCGACACGTTCACCGAAACGCGTACGTCGTTCGGCCATTGCCCGGCCGCGTCGACTGCCCGTCGGAGCATCAGATCGGTCAGCGGATCGATCAGCCCGTTCTCTTCCGCGAGGCGCACGAACTCGGGCGGCGGAACGGGGCCGAACTCGGGATGGAACCACCGGCCGAGCGTCTCGAAGCCGCACACGCGCAGATCGCGGGTGTGCACCAGCGGCTGGAAGAAGGCTTGGATGTCGCCGTTCTCGATCGCACCGCGCAACTGCGCGCTCAATGCCATGCGGCGCTGGCGTTCCTGGCCGAGCGCCTCGGTGAATTCGCGGCATTTTCCCCGGCCCCCCGCCTTCGCGTAATGCAGCGCGAGGTCGGCATTCTTCAAAAGATCGTCGGCGGTGGTGGCGTCGTAGGGATAGACCGCGACGCCGACCGAGGCTCCGACGGTCGTGTGACGGTCGCCCAGATCGATCGAGCGATTGAGCAGCCGGCGAAGCTGCTGCCCGACCAGACGCGCTTCCAGCGAATCCTGCAGGTTTTCGTAGAGCACCACGAATTCGTCGCCGCCGAACCGCGCTATCACCGTGCCGGCCGGCAGCTCGAATTTCAGCTTGTCCGCCACCGTGCGCAGAATGCGGTCGCCCATCGCGTGGCCGTGGACGTCGTTCATCTGCTTGAAGCGGTCGAGATCGACCCAAATGATCGCGCAGGGCCGAGCTTGCTCGATGCATTCGGCAAGCCGCGCCTGCAATACGTCGCGGTTCGGCAATCCAGTGAGCACGTCGTGATGCGCCAGGAACGACACCCGTTCCTGTGTCTGCTTGCGTTCGCCGATGTCGCGAATTTCGAGCAGGCGCCGCGGCGCGCCGGCGTAGTCGACCGTCCGGGCGCCGATCTCGACTTCCACCGTCCGGCCGTCACGCGACTGAATCTGCGTCTCAAGCTGCACGTCGCGGTCGGACAGCAGCTGCTCGATCGCGTCCGCATCGCGAATGAAGCTGCTGAGCATCAGGTCGCCGACTTCCTCGACACCGATCGCTGCCTGGCGGCAGATGCTGGTGTTTGCGGCGATGACCTGCATGCCGCTGCATACCAGGATGCCCTCGGCGACCACGTCGAATAGCGAGTTGAGCCGTCGGGCTTCCTCGACGGCCTTTCCGGCCCGGTGATGGAGCAGGATCGCCGCGACGGCAACCGTCCCCACGAGGACGACCGCGCATACGATGCCGAGGATGACGCCGATCGAGGCAACGTGGGCGGCCGCGCCGCCTTGGCCGGGCAGGACCGCGACGGAGGGCGCCGCGCTGCTCGGTCCGGGCAGCGCGAGCGCCGCGGCCGCCAGCAGTGCCATGATCGCAAGCGGCCGCCGCGCAAACCATGCGCCGACCGGTCTCCGGTCGGTGTGCGAAGGCCGTTGGTATCGCGTGGCCGAATTCACTGGAAACTCACGGCGATTAGACTGCGCGCCGCAACCATGCGCCAAGTGAGACCACGAAACCGTAATGGTCGGCGGCGCGGGCCGGCGAAAACCCGAGTTAGGATTAAAATCGTCTGAACGTGGTGTCCTTGTCGCTACGTAAGGTGCAATGCCGGCTTGCGGCATAGTTGCGGATTTCAAGCCCCGGCCCAACGGCGGCGGGCATTGGTTCCCCGCGCCCACGGAAACGCCGGTACGGCGGGCGGATTCACACTTCCCTTACGTGCTAGCGCGTAAGATTGCGCCCAGCGGATTCAACAAACGGAAGGGATGTCGTCGATGCACAAGGTAGCAGGGCCGGCTGTGGCCATCATTCTTGCGCTGGCGAGTCCGCAAGCTCTCGCCGGAGCGAACGAATTGCCGGTGGTCGGGACGGGCGACGGAATCGAGCTGTTGCGGGCGCTCGGAGCGGCCTACTCAGCGGACAATCCGCAAACCACGATCGTGGTCCCGCCCAGCATCGGCTCGGGAGGCGGACTGGCGGCGGTGGGCGGCGACAAGGAGGTGCTTGCCCGCGTTGCCCGGCCGTTGACCGACTCCGAACGCGCGCTCGGGCTGGTTTCGACGCCGATGTTTCGCCTGCCGTCGGCCTTCTTTGTGCATCGCGGCGCCAACGTCTCGGACCTGACGGCGCGGCAGCTCGCGGACATCTATGCCGGCAAGATCGTCAACTGGTCGGAGGTCGGCGGCGCCAACCTGCGCATCAAGGTGGTGCGTCGCGAAGAGGCCGACAGCACGCTGACGGTGCTGCGCCAGTCCATGCCCGGCTGGAAGGACCTGGCGATCACCGAAAAATCCAAGACCGCGGTCACCACGCAGGACTGCGTCAACACTGCCACGGACGTCGAAGGGGCCATCGGCTTCGGCCCCTACACCAAGGCGCTCGAGATGGAACTCACGGTGCTGAGGATCGACGGCAAATATCCGACCGACCGCGACTATCCCAGCGCCGTGACCGTTTCCCTGGTGCATAAGCAGGCGACGGTGACGCCCGATGCGGCGCAATTCATCGCCTATGTGAAGACCGCCAAGGCCAAGACCCTGCTCACCAGCATGGGCGGTGTACCGGCATTGGAGTGACGCCTTGCATCGGCTGTCCTCGCTCAGCGCGCGCCTTGTCGTGGCCGTCCTTGCGACGGCCACCATCGCGTTTGCCGCCTCCTACGGCCTCACCTGCATCCGTCTCGCGCAGGGGCTCGAGCGTCAGGCGGCGGAGCTGGGCCGGTTGTCGGAGGAGCGGCTCGGGCAGCGCCTCGACGGCGAGGCCCGGTTGGCGGGCGCGCAGCTCGAGACCCTGTTCGACACGATCGGACGCCGGATCGAAGGCATCGCGCAACGCGCCGACGTCGTGAAGGTCGTTGCGTCCGCCAACGTCGTGCCGATCTGGGACCTGCTCGGCCGCACCGGGCAGGCTGCCGACGTCGACGGGATCCTCGTGGTCGACCCGAAGCTGCGGGTATTCGGCGCGGACAAGGACAGCGTCGACATTGCCGCCGTCTATCAGGCGCTGCGCGGGCATCCGATCGCGCAGGACATACTGCCGTTGCTCGCCGACAATGACCGCAAACGCCCGCGCGTGATCCGCCGCACCCTGCCGCTGACCGCGGAGCTTGCGCAGGCCTTGGGTGCCAAAGCGACCGCGCCGCTGGCCCTGGTCGTGGTCGAACCGATGTTCGACGATTTCGGCGACGTCTTCGCCGCGCTGATCGCCCATCGCGCGTTGCGGCCAACCGAGGCCATTCTCGCCGAATTCTCCCGGCTCGAGGGCGCCGGCCTGATGGTTCTCGACGGCGACCGTCCCATTTCCTCGGCCGGCATTGCCAATCCGGCCGTAACAATGTCCTCGGTCGAAGATTCTACTCTGCTGCGCACCAGCGACGCGGCCTATTGGTCGCGCTGCACCGGCGTATTCGAGGTGTGGCGCATGTGCGCGCTCACCCCCCTCAACGAGCTTCACGTGCTGCGCGACGAGCTGGTGCGGGTCGGCGAAATAGAGGGACGCTCGCTCACGACCTGGCTGATCGTCGTCGCGGCGCTCGCGCTCGTATCGTTCGCCGTCATCACCCTCTTGGCGTCCCGCCGGATCAGCCGACCGCTCGCGCGCATCACGGACGCGGTTCGTGCCGTCGCGCGCGGCGACTGGAAATCCGACGTGCCCGGCGCCGACCGCAAGGATGAGATCGGCGGGATTGCGCGCGCCGTCATCATGCTGCAGCGCTCGCTCCAGGAACGCGACCGGCTGCGGTCGGATGTCGCGCAGGCCGAAAGCGTGAAGAAACGCCGCGAGGCGCTCGAGGACGCCATCAGGCGATTCGACCGCACCATGCGCGCGGTCCTCCTGAGTGTCAGCGACACCGTCGAGACCATGGACGAGACGGCGCGCGACCTGGCGCGCACGTCGGCGGTGGCGGAGGGGGAAGCGGCGGAGACCGCTTTTGTCTCCGAGCATACCGTCTCCAACGTGGCGATCCTGCGCTCGGCGACCGAGCGCCTGAGCTCCTCGATTGCCGAAACGGTCGAGCGGATTCGACAGGCGACCGAGGCGATCGGCGCCAGCAGTTCGATCGCCCAATCCGCCTTCGTCAAGGCGGAGCATCTTGCCGAGAGTTCGCGCGACATCGACGCGGTGTTGCGGGCGATCGAGGAGATCGCGACCCAGGTCAATGTGCTCGCCATGAACGCGGCGCTGCAGGCGGGCCGGGGCAGCGAGGGCTTTGGCACCGTCGTCGCGGACATCAAAAATCTCGCCGGGCGCGTCGCTCGGGCGAACGAGGAGATCGCGCGGCGGATGTCCACCGTGCGCGGCGCAACCGACGACACGGCCGGCTCCGTGCGCGCCGTCGCCCACAAGCTCGATCTGGTGCTTCAGCAAACCAAGACGATCTCGCTCGCGGTGGAGCGTCAGGACGCGGTCACGCGCGAGATTGCCGAAAACATGTCGGCCGCCGCCAGCGGGACCGTCGACGTTTCATCGAGCGTTGATCGCCTCAAGGCCACGATCGAGGAGGCGCGCGGCGCGTCCATGAAGGTCGTCAACAAGGCGACCGACATGGCCGATGAGGCGCACCGGCTCGATCTGACGGTGAAGACCTTCCTGCGCGAAGTGACGGCGTAACGCCGGAAGTTTTCCGCTTACGCGGTGCGTCCCGGTCGCGGCGCCACAGTGGCCGGGCGCGGCGTCTCCGGCGTGGCCAGCCGGCCGCTGCCACGCAGCCCGGCGAACGGCCGCAACACGCGGCCGAATCCGGCCGGACGCGGCGACAGCGCGTCCGCGCCTGCCGTCGCCGGCGCGCGGAGCATGTTCATCACCCGATCGACCAGCGACGGCGTCTGCATGCTCGGCAGGAATGGATCGGCATAGCAGCGGGCGGCGGCGGCGCGCGCCTTCCCCTTCACCGCATCAACCAGGCCGGAAGGCCCAGCGACATGCACCGTGTCCTCGAGCCCGAGCGAGGGCAGGTAGTGGGTCGGGCGGCCGGGCAGCACCGGACGCGCAGCGCCGACTTCGCTGGTGGCGATCACCTCACGCACACCATCGTCGATGAGCCAGTTGAGCGCCGGGCGCATGTAAAGGTTGTCGGGGTCGCGGCTGCCGGCGATGACCAACAGGTCGCGGTGCCGCTGCTCCACACGCGCGGCGCGCGCCAGCGACCAGATCGGCGCCCAGCCGGTGCCGCCGGCGACCAGCACCAACGGGCCGTTGCCCTCGCGCAGGAACCCCTGACCGAACGGGCCGCGCACGCTTACGCGGTGCCCCGGCCGGATGGTGGCGCCGAGTTGGGTCGAGATAAGGCCACCCGGCAAGCGGCGGATGTGCAGCACCAGCTCGCGCTCGTCGAGCGTGCCGTCGAGCCGGCACGACGGGCTGTATTCGCGCACCGGAAAGCCGGCAAACTTCACCGCAACGTACTGGCCGGGGCGCATCGGCACCGGCTTGTCCAGGGCGACGATCACTTCCAGCACTTCCGGCGAGAGGTGGGTAATTTCCGCGACGAGGCCGGCGCGTTTGGTGGTCATCGGCACGTCGTCGAAGGAGATCTCCGCGTCGCCCTCGATGGTCGCCATGCACGCCAGCACCGTGTTGCCGTCGCCGGTGCCCTGATCGTCGACCGCGCCGCGCATCACCGTCACCCGGCAGGCATCGCATTGTCCCGAGCAGCAATCGTGCGGGACCACGACCCAACCGCCGAGGCCCGCGTCAACCAGGGTCTCGCCCACGTAGGCTTTGAC
>DASZJC010000222.1:0-12467 GCA_035948495.1 Xanthobacteraceae bacterium
TGGTGGCGCGCGCGCTGGCGCACCGAGCTGGTCCCGACCGCCAGCATCGTGGTGGCCGAGGCCGGCGGCGCCCTCGCCGGCTTCGTGACGGTCAACGCCGCGACCGGCTATCTCGACCAGATCGTGGTCGCGCCGGCGGCGTGGGGCACCGGCGTTGCCGAAATGCTGCTCGATGAAGCCAAGCGGCTGTCGCCGGCGCGCCTCGAGCTGCACGTCAACAAAGACAATGCGCGCGCCGTCCGTTTCTATCGCAAGCACGGCTTCACGATTGCCGGCGAAGACGTGAACCCGCGGTCAGGCGCGCCGGTCTATTTGATGAAGTGGGCGAAAGCAGCAAATAGTGAGTAGCGAATAGCGAATGGGGAAGAAGGAGCGGGCAGAGCCGACCAGGACTCTTTATTCGCTATTCGCTATTCGCTATTCGCTATTCGCTATTCGCTATTCGCTATTCGCTATTCGCTGCTTGCGAACTGCAGCCTCGCCAGCCGCGCATAAAGCCCGCCGGCGGCGGCGAGGCGCGCGTGGGTTCCTTCTTCGACGATGCGGCCGCCGTCCATCACCAGGATGCGGTCGCAGGTCAGCACCGTGGCGAGGCGATGGGCGATCACCAAGGTGGTGCGCGCCTGCATCAGCCGCTCGAGCGCCGTCTGGACCAGGGTCTCGCTTTCGGCGTCGAGCGAGGACGTGGCTTCGTCGAGCAGCAGCAGCGGCGCGTCGCGCAGGATCGCGCGGGCGATGGCGATGCGCTGGCGCTGTCCGCCCGACAAGGTGACACCGCGCTCGCCGACCGCGGTGTCGTAGCCCTGCGGCAGCCGGGCGATGAACTCCTCGGCGAGCGCCAGCTGGGCGGCGCGCTTGACGTCGGCATCGGTCGCACCCGCGCGGCCGAACCGGATGTTGTCGGCGATGGTCGCGGCGAAAATCGCGACGTCCTGCGGCACCAGGGCAATGCGGGACCGCAGGTCGGCCGGATCGGCATCCGCAAGGCGCACCCCGTCGAAGCTCACGTGCCCGGACTGCGGATCGTAGAAGCGCAGGATGAGGTGGAAGATCGTGCTCTTGCCGGCTCCCGATGGGCCGACGATTGCCACCTTCTCGCCGGGGGAGACCTGCAGCGTCACGCCGTCGAGCACGCCGGCGTCGGGCCGCGTCGGATAGACAAAGCGCACGTCCACGAACGCGACCTCGCCGCGCGGCGGGGCCGGCAGCGCGACCGGCAGCGCGGGCGCCTTGATGGCCGGCGCGATGGCGAGGATTTCCGCGAGCCGCTCCGCCGCGCCGGCGGCGAGCGAAATTTCGCCCCACACCTGGCTCAGCTCGCTCAAGCCCCCAGCGGCGATCAGCGCGTAGAGCACGAACTGGCCGAGCCGCCCGCCGGTGATGCGGCTGTCGAGCACGTCCTCGGCGCCGACCCAGAGGATGCCGACGACGCTTGCGAACGCCAGGAAGATGACGATCGCGGTCAGCACCGCGCGCGCCCGCGTCGAGCTGCGCGCCGCCGTGAACGCGCGCTCGACCGCCGCCTTGAAGCGCGCGGCCGCCGCGGTCTCACCGGTGAAGGCCTGCAGCGTGCGCACGGCGCCGATCAGTTCGGCCGCGTAGGCGGTGGCGTCGGCGAGCGTGTCCTGGGCGCTGCGCGAGCGCCGCCGCACGGCGCGGCCGAAGCCGACCAGCGGCAGCACGATCAGCGGGATGACGCCGAGCACGAAGGCGGAGAGCCGCGGGCTCGTCACCACCATCATGGCGCTGCCGCCGAGGAACAAGAGCAGATTGCGCAGCGCGATCGACACCGAGGCGCCGACCGTCGCCTTGATCTGGGTGGTGTCGGCGGTGAGCCGCGACACCATCTCGCCGGTCTTGGCGGTATCGAAGAAGGCGGCTGACAGCGCAGTCAGATGCGCGAACACGTCGGCGCGCAAATCGGCGACGACCCGCTCCCCCAGCACGGTGACGAAGTAGTAGCGCAGCGCGCTCGCGCCGGCGAGCGCCGCGACGACGCCGATCATGACGGTGAAATATTGGTCGATCAGCCCGATGCGCTCGGGGGAAAAGCCGAAATCGATCATCCGCCGCACCGCCAGCGGCACCGCCAAGGTGGCGAGCGCGGCGACGAGCAGTGCGACACAGGCGCCCGCCACCATGCCGGGGTAGCGCCGGATGTAGGGCAGCAAGCCGAGCAGCGGCTTGAGCCTCGCCCGCCCGCGCGGCGTCGCTTCGGCCGGCGCCGCGGTTTCGGCAGCCGACCAGCCGCGTCCATCGGCAACGGAACTCACCCTTCACGCTCCTTGGCTCGGGCGGTCACGGGCCGACCGCCGGCCGCGACAATGCCGCGCCTCGGACGCGCTGACAATTGCGCCATGGTCGCGGCACAAGCTCCGAGCTTGTCCGCACCGGCCTCATCCGCTATAGAGCCGCGACCTTTCAGCAAGCTCCGCCAGAGGGCGCCGGATGCCGGCGCGGCAGGCCATGAAACCCAACACTCATCCGGAGTATCACACCATCAAGGTGGTGATGACCGACGGCACCGAGTTCGAGACCCGCACCACCTGGGGCAAGGCGGGCGACGTGCTTCACCTCGACATCGATCCGAAGTCGCACCCGGCCTGGACCGGCGGCCAGCAGCACTTGGTCGACCGCGGCGGACGTCTGTCGCGGTTCCAGAAGAAGTTTTCCGGCTTCCTGAAAACTTAAAGAGGCGCTGCTCAGCGCACGTCGCGTTCGAACGCGGCCCGCAACAGGCCGACCTGACGCTCGACCGGATTGACCGCCGATTTCGGCAGCGCGCCCGAATGGATCGTGGCGTCGAGCCGGCGCACCCGCTCGAGCAGCTTGAGCGACCGCGCGATGAGATCCCGCAGCTTCTGCGGCAGCAGGCGCGCCATCTCCTCGTCCGGCGGCTCGGCGGCGGACAGCTTGACCTTGGTCTTCTCCTGGCTCGCCTGAATGAGCGACATCTCGCCTTCGTTGACGGCGCGATGGAGCAGCAGCCACGAGGCCAGCTGCATCAGCCGGGTCGTCAGCCGCATGCTCTCGGTCGCGTAGGCGAGGGCCGCGTTGCGCTGCAGGCTTTTGGATTCCTTGCGGCCCGGCCCGTCGAGATAGGCCGCGGTCTCTTCGACCAGCGCCATGCCCTCGCGGAACAGGCCGGCGAAGGATTGCGAGCCGGCGAGCTTCGCTCCAAACGACACCGGTGCGGCATCGTGAGCCAACTTGTCGGACATGACTGCCCCTCACACACGCAACAGGGAACTATGCTGCCCGTCGCCGGCCGGCCTGTCCAGGACGGAATTGTGACTTTCGGGCATCCCGGGCGCTGCAAGCCATGCGCCACCGCCCCGTCCCCAAATGGCACACGCGGCCCGTCGCCGCCGCGATTAGAGAGCGCCGCGGTTAAAAAAGGAGCCGCCGTTGCCGGCGGCTCTAAGGTGATAACAGGGAGGCGTCAAACAGAGTGGACAGGAGCCACTCGACGTCCAGAAGCTGGACGATCCGAGTAATGGTGGAGAAAGCTTAACAAGGCGTTAAGCCGGGAGAAATTTTGTCGGCATCGGCCGCGCCGGCATCCGGCAAATCAGGGCGGTCAGCGCTTGAAGAACTGGTCGGCCGCCGTGCGCGTCGCGCTCTTGCTCGTCTTGGCGGCCTCGAGCCGGGCGATCTCCTCCTCGAGCAGCGCGATGCGGTCCGCAAGCTCGGCGATCGACAGCAGGCTCAGATCCTGCCCGATCTCGTGGGCGATCTTCTTTTTCGGCAGCAGGTCTTCGTCCATGTCGCACCTTTAAGAAACCGCACCCGGAAGCCCGAGGCGAACGTCGGCATCCCCGCCAAATGCGACCAACTCGCGCCGGAAAATAGCCGCCGGACCGCCGGTTGTCACATGCGCGGCGGCCGTCTATACCGCCGCGCCCGTTCGCTTGTTGCTTAAGGACAGTCCATGGCCCCCCTGCCCCCCCGCATGACCGCGATCGCGATCCGCGCGCCCGGCGGTCCCGAGGTTCTCGTTCCGGAGGAACGTCCGGTCGCGACGCCGGGCGCCGGAGAGGTCCTGGTCAAGGTGGCGGCCGCGGGCGTCAACCGTCCCGACGTGATGCAGCGCCAGGGAAGCTATCCGCCGCCGCCCGGTGCTTCCGACCTTCCGGGGCTCGAGATCGCCGGGGAGGTGGTGGCGCTCGGCCCCGGCGCCACGCGGTTCAAGCCGGGCGACAAGGTCGCCGCGCTCGTCGCCGGCGGCGGCTACGCCCAGTATTGCCCGGTGCACGAGACGAACGCGCTGCCGGCGCCGGCCACGCTGTCGCTGATCGAGGCCGCCGCGATCCCCGAGACCTTCTTCACGGTCTGGCACAATGCGTTCGAGCGCGGCAGGCTCAAGAGCGGCGAGACGCTGCTCGTTCACGGCGGCAGTTCCGGCATCGGCACCACCGCGATCCAGCTCGCCAAGGCGTTCGGCGCGCGCGTCATCACCACCGCCGGCTCGGCGGAAAAATGCGAAGCCTGCCGCAAGCTCGGCGCCGACGTCGCCGTGAACTACCGCACCGAGGATTTCGTCGCCGCCACCAAGGCGGCGACCGGCGGCAAGGGCGCCGAATTGATCCTCGACATGGTGGGCGGCGACTACATCGAGCGCAATTACGAAGCGGCGGCGGTCGAGGGCCGCATTGTGCAGATCGCGTTTCAGGGCAGCCCGCGCGCGAGCGTCGACTTTCGCCGCGTCATGCTCAAGCGCCTCACCCACACGGGCTCGACCTTGCGGGCACGCGCGGTGGCCGACAAGGCCGCCATCGCACGGGCGCTCGAAACGAACGTCTGGCCGCTCATCGCCGCCAGCAAGGTCAAGCCGGTGATCTACCGCACCTTCCCGCTCGCCGAGGCGTCCGCCGCCCACGCGCTGATGGAGACGAGCACGCACATCGGCAAGATCGTGCTCACTGTCTGATCGGAGCCGGCGTGCGAACGCGCGTCGCATCGGCAATTGTCAGGCTCGCGCTCGCGGCAGTGCTGCTGCCGTTCGCGCTCGACTGGCGCTCGCCGTTCCTCGCCTCGATGCGGCCGTCGGCGCTCGCCTGCCTCATCGTCGTGCCGTCGGCTTTGGTCATCGCCGGCGTTCTTGCCATTCGGCATGCCGGACACCCGATGCTGCGAGCGCTCGACGGGCTCGCACTGCTTGCGGCCGCGCTCGCGCTTCTCTCCACGGCGACGCTGGAACTGCGTTTTCATTTGATCCGGCATGAGGTGCTCACTGCCGATCCGGCCGAGCTTGAAAAGCTCGGCCGGCACCTGATCGTCGGCTACGGCGATGTTGATGAGGTTCGCGCCCT
Organism: Xanthobacteraceae bacterium; assembly: GCA_035948495.1. Taxonomy (GTDB): domain Bacteria; phylum Pseudomonadota; class Alphaproteobacteria; order Rhizobiales; family Xanthobacteraceae; genus AP-16. The sequence continues at coordinate 5,313 of DASZJC010000222.1, forward strand.
GATCGACCGCCGTGCGGTCGCCGGCGTGTTCATCTCCGCCGGCAACGTGCACGGCCTGTCGACCGCCGACGTCAGGCGGCAGATCGCTGCCCTGCAGGACATCCGCCGGGACCAGCACCTGCCGCCGCTGTGGATTGCAACCGACCAGGAGGGCGGCGACATCGCGCGCCTCTCGCCGCCGCTCGCGCGGCCGCCGCTCATCTCCGAGATCCTCGCGCGCCATGCCGATCGGGCCGAGGGCGTGGCGGTGGTGCGGCAGTCCGCTCTCGACCAGGGGCGCGCGCTTGCCGATCTCGGCGTCAACCTGAATTTCGCTCCGGTGGTCGATTTGGATTACGGCCTCGTCAATCCCGACGACCGCATGACGCGCATTCATCAGCGCGCCATTTCGAACGATCCCGACGTCGTGACCGCGGCGGCAGCGGCCTATTGCGACGGACTGCGCGAGGCGGGCGTGCGCTGCACGCTCAAGCATTTCCCCGGGCTCGGCCGCGTGTTCGCCGACACCCATGCCGGCGGCGCCAAGCTCGACGTTGCGCCGAGCGAACTCGAGCAAAGCGACTGGGTGCCGTTCCGCAGTTTGATTGGACGACCGGACGCCGTCACCATGCTGAGCCACGTCACCCTGACGGCGCTCGACCGCGAGCACCCGGTTTCGTTTTCGCGCGCCGCCGTGGCAACGCTGTTGCGCGGCGACTGGCACTATGGCGGGGTTCTGGTCACCGACAACTTCAGCATGGGCGCGGTCTACCGCAGTGGCGACGGCATCGGCGGCGCAAGCGTGGAAGCCATCAATGCCGGCGTCGACCTGATCCTGGTGAGCTACGACACCGATCAGTACTACACGGTCATGCACGCCCTGTTGGCGGGGGATCGCGACGGCCGCTTGCAGCCGGAAGCGCTGCGGCAGAGCGACGCGCGCCTGCGCCGCGCGGTCCCGGCGTCCGTCCGGCCGTCACCGACCGAGCCCGGGCCCTCGTCGAGCCGCTGAACGCCGAATTGTTAACGAATTTGGCGGCAACAAGGCGCAAGGCGATCCGCCTGCGCGAAGCCCGCGTTCCAACGGGTCGAACCGGGAACGCGGCCCGGAATCCTTATTTGGTCGCAATTGTTACGGAAAACCGCTGCCAACGTTTTCCGGAAAATGCTCTAATACGCCGCCGTCAGTCTGGGAGGGGTCGTTTGCGTCATTGGCGCGCCGCAGTCTGGGCCGCGATTTTCGTGATCGCGACGCTCGTCCCCTCGGCCGTGCGCGCCGTCGACGCCGTGAACGTCGGTGTCGATGCACCGGCGATCGACCTCACCGATGCGCTCGAGCGTCCGAAGGGCGAAGGCGACCGCGTCCAGGTATCGACCGCCGCCGATGCGGAAGGCATCGTTCGCCGCATCGAAGTGCGCTCGCGCGAAGCGAGCCCCCATTGGGTGGTGTTCGCGCTCGCCAACAACGGCACCGACCAAATCGACCGCCTGCTGGTGGCGCCGCGCTATCGCATGGTCGGCTCCGGGCTGCTGTGGCCGGATCTCGGCTCCTCGCGCCTCGTCAACCTCACTCCGTCGACCGGCGATCCGCCCGAGCGCCAGGACAGCCCCACCGCCGATATATTTCGGATAACGCTCGACCCCGGCGCGGTGATCACGTTCGTCGCCGAGACGCACACCGAGAAGCTGCCGCAGCTCTATTTGTGGGAACCGGAGTCGTACAAGGACAAGATCAACAGCTTCACGCTCTATTTCGGCATCGTCATCGGCATCGCCGGGCTGCTGGCCCTCTTCCTCACGATCCTGTTCGTGGTCAAGAGCAGCGTGATGTTTCCGGCCTCGGCCGCGCTGAGCTGGGCGGTGCTCGCCTATATCGGCACCGACTTCGGCTTCTGGGGAAAAGTATTCAACCTGTCGATCGACGCGGAGCGCGTGTGGCGCGCCTCGGGCGAAGCGATCCTGGCGGCGACCTTGCTGGTCTTCCTGTTCGCCTATCTCAACCTCAACCGCTGGCACGTCCGCTATGCCCACATCACCGCCGGCTGGCTGATCTTTCTCGGCGCGCTGGTCGGGCTCGCGCTGTTCGACCCGCCGGTCGCCTCCGGCATCGCCCGCGTGTCGCTCGCTTTGATCGCGTTCGCCGGCCTCGGCCTCGTCGTCTATCTGGCGACCCACGGGTTCGACCGCGCGGTGCTGCTGATCCCGACGTGGCTTCTGTTGGTGACCTGGGTGTTCGCCGCGAGCCTCGCCGTCACCGGGATCGTGACCAACGACATCATCGCGCCGGCGCTCCTGGGCGGGCTCGTGCTGATCGTGATGCTGATCGGGTTCACCGTGATGCAGCACGCGTTTGCCGGCGGCATCACGACCGCCATCGTGTCCGACGTCGAGCGGCGGGCGCTGGCGCTCACCGGCGCCGGCGACCTGATCTGGGACTGGGACGTGGCATCCGACAAGGTCTTCACCAGCCCGGAGACCGAGCACCTGCTCGGCCTCAAGCGCGGCACGCTGGAAAGCTCCGCCGCGCGCTGGCTCGACGTGCTGCATCCGCACGACCGCGACCGCTTCCGGGCGGCGCTCGACGGCATCATCGATCAGCGGCGCGGCCGCCTGTCGCTCGACATACGCCTGCGCACCCACGACGGACATTATCTGTGGTTCACGCTCAAGGCGCGGCCGGTGGTCGGGTCGGACGGCGAGGTGGTCCGCATGGTCGGCACGCTCGCCGACGTGACCGATGTGAAGAACGCGGAGGAGCGCCTGCTCCACGACGCGGTGCACGACAATCTGACCGGACTGCCCAATCGCGAGCTGTTCCTCGACCGGCTGGAAGCCGCCCTGTCGTTTGCCAAGGGCGACCCGGCCATCCGCCCGACCGTCGTCGTGATCGATCTCGACAGCTTCAAGAAGGTCAACGATTCGGTCGGCGTCGCGGTCGGGGATTCGATCCTGCTCACCCTGGCGCGCCGCCTCGGCCGGCTGTTGAAGCCGCAGGATACGCTCGCGCGCCTTGCCGGCGACCAGTACGGGCTGTTGCTGCTGTCCGAGCGCGAGCCCGAGCGCATCACCGCGTTCGCCGACACGATCCGCCGCACCCTGCGGGCGCCGATCGCGTTCAACGACCGCGAGATCCTGCTCACCGCCTCGATCGGGCTCGTGCTCGCCGACGGCGAGCCGCGCGAGCGCGACGAAGTGCTCAAGGACGCCGAGCTTGCCATGTATCATGCCAAGCGCATCGGCGGAGACCGCATCGAGGTGTTCAAGCCGGCGATGCGCGCGCGCAAGAGCGACCGGCTCACCGTCGAGACCGAGCTGCGGCGCGCGCTCGAACGGCGGGAGATCTCGCTGCTCTACCAGCCCATCGTGTGGCTCGAGGACCGCAGCGTCGCCGGCTTCGAGGCGCTGATGCGCTGGGATCATCCCAAGCTCGGGCGGATGGCGCCGTCGGATTTCATCGCGGTGGCCGAAGAAATCGGGGTGATCGTCGAACTCGGGCTGTTCGCGCTCACCGAGACGGCGCGCCAGCTCAGCGCCTGGCAGCGCGCCACGCGCCGCCGCTATCCGGTGTTCGCCAGCGTCAACGTGTCGTCGCGCCAGTTGCTGCGGCACGACCTCATCCAGGACGTGCGCTCGGTGCTGGCGCGCACCGCGCTCGCGCGCGGCACGCTCAAGCTCGAGCTGACCGAATCGATGGTGATGGAGAATCCCGAATACGCCGCGCAGATGCTCACCCGCATGCGCGAACTGGGCGCCGGCCTCGCGCTCGACGATTTCGGCACCGGCCATTCCTCGCTCGCCTATCTGCAGCGCTTTCCCTTCGACACCATCAAGATCGACCAGTCGTTCGTGCGCGCCACCGGCAAGGGCAAGCGGCCGGTGATCCTGCGCTCGATCATCGGACTCGCCCACGATCTCGGCATGGACGTGGTGGCCGAGGGAGCGGAGACCGAGGCGGACGCGGCGGAGCTCTATCAGCTCGGGTGTGAATACGCGCAGGGCTTTGCGTTCGGCGAGCCGATGACGGCCGCCGAAGCCCAGAAGCTCTTGTCCGCGGATGGGCTGGAATCGGCAGGCTGATGCCAGTGATCAGTGATCAGTGACCAGACGCATCTTTCTGATCACCGGTCACTGGTTACTGATCACTGCTAAGCGTGTCCGGCTTGGCTCGACAGCTTGCCGGGCTCGATGCCGATCTTGCGCAGCGCCCGGCCGTATTTGCCGTCGATGTCGGCCCCGAAGATCAGCTCGGCATCGGCCGGGCAATGCAGCCAGCCGTTTTCCTGGATCTCGCTTTCAAGCTGGCCGGGCGCCCAGCCGGCATAGCCGAGCGCCAGCACCGCGCTCTCCGGCCCGTTGCCGCGCGCGATCGCCTTGAGGATGTCGAGGGTCGCGGTGAGGCAGATGCCGTCGTCGATCGGCAGCGTCGAATTCTCGATGAAGAAATCGGCCGAGTGCAGCACGAACCCGCGACCGGTCTCGACCGGCCCGCCCTTGAGCACCTTGACGGTGCCGGCGCGCGGCGGCAGCTGGATCGACTCGGCGGCCGGGATCACCTCGAGCTGGACCAAGAGTTCGGAGAACCGGATATTGGGCGCCGGCTGGTTGACGACGATCCCCATGGCGCCTTCGGAGGAATGGGCGCACACGTAGATGAGCGATCGGGTGAAGCGCTCGTCGCGCATCGTCGGCATGGCGACGAGCATCTGGCCGTCGAGATACCCTCGCCCCGCGGTCTTGGTCCCGGCTTTCGGTCCGATGCCCATTGATCAAGTTTACCCCGTTCGCCCGCCGGATGGAAACTACTTGTTGACGCATGCGGCGATCATGGTCCCGCCCCCCCGATCACGGCGAATTCAATGGCGCGGCATCGGGCCGCCGCCTAAATCTGCCGCATGGCCGACCGTATTTTAGGCGCGCGCGCCTGCGCGAGCGTCGCTTTTGCCTGCAATTTCGCGCTTCTTGTCGCAGCCGCCGGGCCGGCCATGGCGGCCGATGCGTCGGCCTGGGACGGCGGACCGCGCGCGGCGATGCGGCTGATCGCGGGCGGCCGATCGAACGAAACGCCCGGCGGGATGCTGCGCGCCGGCATCGAGATCAAGCTCGGCCCCGACTGGAAGACCTATTGGCGCTATGCCGGTGATTCGGGCGTGCCGCCGCGCTTTCGTTTCGACCGCTCGGACAATGTGGCGAGCGTTGCGGTGCTGTTTCCCGCCCCGCACGGCTTCACCGACGAGGGCGGCGAGTCGATCGGGTACAAGGACAGCGTGATCCTGCCGCTGCACGTCGTGCCGCGCGATGCGGCAAAACCGGTGCTGCTGCGCGTCGATGTCGATTACGCCATCTGCGCGAACCTGTGCGTGCCGGTCGCGGCGAAAGCCGAACTGCCGCTGCCCGGCAACGGCGCCCAGGACGCGACGCTTGCCGCGAGCGAGGCGCGGGTGCCGAAGCCGGTCGCGCTCGGCGAGGGCGACAAGCTGTCCATCCGGGCGATCCGCCGCGAGGACGGCGGCGCGCGGCCCCGCATCCTCGTCGACGTGGCGGCGCCCGCCGACGCCAAGCTCGAGCTGTTCGCCGAGGGTCCGACGCCCGATTGGTCGCTTCCGATCCCCAAGCCCGTCGCGGGCGCGCCGGACGGGCTGCGGCGATTTGCGTTCGACCTCGACGGGCTGCCGCCGGGCGTTTCCGCCAAAGGCGCCACACTGCGGCTGACCGCCGCGACCAACGAAGCCGCCATCGAGGTGACGACCCGGCTCGACTGAAGCGAAGCGAGTCGACGTTTCCGTTTTCGCAAGAAAACGACTAAATTCCCGCCCGGCCGGACGCCCGAGCCTTGGACGGCCGCATCGCCACCGGAACGCAACGTTCCCCGTTTGCCAACCATTGGGAGAGGAAGACCGCCATGACCATCAAGGCCGGCGACCGCATGCCCGCCGCGACATTCAGGACCATGACGCCGGACGGACCGGCGCCGAAGACGAGCGACGACATTTTCAAAGGCAAGAAGGTGGTGCTGTTTGCCGTACCGGGCGCATTCACGCCGACCTGCCACAAGAATCACATGCCCGGCTACGTCAAGAACGCCGACGCCATCAAGGCCAAGGGCATCGACACGATCGCGGTCACGGCGGTCAACGACGTCTTTGTCATGGACGCGTGGAAGAAGGCGTCCGGCGCCGAAGGCAAGATCGAGTTCCTCGCCGACGGCAATGCCGACTTCGCCAAGGCGCTCGGCCTCACCCTCGACGCCTCGGCGAACGGCCTCGGCGTGCGTTCCAAGCGCTACAGCATGGTGATCGACGACGGGGTTGTGAAAAGCATCAACATCGAGGACGCGCCCGGCAAGGCGGAGATCTCCGGCGCCGACAATCTGCTCAAGCAGATGTGAGGACCAGGAGTCAGTAATCGGTGATCAGTGATCAGATCTCGCCTTTTTCTGATTACTGATTACTGATCTCTGGCTTCGATCAGCCCCTCGCGCGCCAAGCGGTCGGCCCGCTCGTTGAGATCGTGGCCGGAATGCCCGCGCACCCAATGCCAGCGCACCTGGTGACGCGCGAGCGCGGTGTCGAGCCGCTGCCACAGATCGACGTTCTTGACCGGCTTGCGGTCGGCGGTGCGCCAGCCGTTGCGCTTCCACTGATCGATCCATCCGGTGATGCCGCCGCGCAGGTATTGGCTGTCGGTGTAGAGGTTGACGACACACGGCCGCTTGAGCGCTTCGAGCGCGGCGATCGCCGCCATCAGCTCCATGCGGTTGTTGGTGGTGTGCGCTTCTCCGCCCTTGAGTTCCTTCTCATGCTTGTTCCAGGCGAGGATCGCGCCCCAGCCGCCGGGCCCGGGATTGCCCGAGCACGCGCCGTCGGTGTGCACGGTGACGCGTGCCGGCGCGCGCTCCTCGTTCATTCGGCGATCCCGTAGTCGCGCACGCTGCGGGCGGCCTGGTGGAAGCGCAGCTTGCGGAAATATTCGAGCGGGTCCTTCGGCTTTACCAGCGCGCCGGCCGGCACGTCGAGCCAATCGACCAGCCGGGTGAGCAGGAAGCGCAGCGCGGCGCCGCGGGCGAGCAGCGGCAACCGCCCGCGTTCGGCCGGCGAGAGCGGACGCGAGCGTGCATAGGCCTGGAGCAACGCGCGCCCCTTGGTGACGTTGTAGGAATGGTCGAGCTCGAAGCACCAG
>DASZJC010000223.1:0-2328 GCA_035948495.1 Xanthobacteraceae bacterium
CGCGAGCAGGCGCGCATTGCCGCGCGTTCGGCTTGGGACGGCGCATCGCCGTGGGACGCGACGGACGGGTTCCAGCTCGCCGGCGGCCGGGGCGCGGCGCTGCCGGTGCTGGTCGATGGGGAAAACGCGAGCGCGGCCTTGAGCTACGGCGCGAACGGCACCAGAGTCGCGATCGACGGCGAAGAAGCCGCGGCCGACGCGCAGGCGGTCGAGGCGGGCGACGCCGTCTACGTCCTGCGCGGCGGCCGGCAGACCGTGGTGCGGCTCAGGGACTTCGAGGCGATCGATGTCGAGCACCTCGACACCGGCGGGCTCATCACCGCGCCCATGCACGGCAAGGTGCTGGCCATCCTGGTCGAGCCCGGCGCCGCCGTCGCCAAGGGCGAGCGCGTCGCCTTGATCGAGGCGATGAAAATGGAGCATGCGCTCACCGCCCCGATCGCCGGCACGGTCGTCGAGGTCGCGGCCGTCGCCGGCAGCCAGGTCGCCGAGGGCGCGAAGGTGATGGTGATCGAAGCAAAGGATTGATCGGCCCAATGGCCTTGCACCTCATCAAGCTCTGCGTCGGCTGCGACTCGGTAAAAGAGCTGCGCGACTGGATTCGCGAACGGCTCGCGGAGAAGAAAAGGCGCAGGCAGCCGCTCGAGCGCTTCCACACCACCCGCATGGTCCCCAAGCGGGCCGACGAGCTTCGCGCCGGCGGCTCGCTCTATTGGGTGATCCGCGGCGAGGTGTTGTGCCGCGAGCGCATCCTCGACGTGCGGCCGTTCGTCGACAAGGACGGCATCGGCCGCTGCCGCCTGGTGCTCGACGGCAAGCCGGTGCTCACCGAGCCGCGGCCCTATCGCGCGTTCCAGGGCTGGCGCTATCTCGCCGCCGCGGACGCCCCCAAGGACCTCGACCGCGCGGCCCCCGGCGCGGCCAAAATGCCGGAGGGCCTGCGGCGCGAGCTGCGGGGATTGGGGCTGTTGTGAGCGGGTTGCACGGTGTCTGTCATTGCCGGGCTTGCTGGCCCCGTCATGGTTCCTTGTGAAATGGCGAATGTGCCTCCTCCTCCTCCATCCTGAAGGCCCTGTCAGCGTGCCACAGCGCGGGCGGTGACGATCTGCGACCGTAAATGCTTGCGTCACTTCCGATTTTGGTCTATTGTAGTTAATATAACTACTTTTTGGAGGACCCCATGGACGAGGTCATTTCGGCAGCGGAAGCCAACCGTCATTTTTCCCAGGTCCTGCGCGCCGTCCGCAGGGGGCGTAGCTACGTCGTCACGAGCCATGGGAAGCCCGTCGCAAAAATCGTTTCTGTCGGGGCGCATGATGAAGTCATGACGGAGGCGCGGGCGGCCCTTATCGCCCGCCTGCGTTCGCAGCCGGTCGTCGATATCGGCCGCTGGACGCGCGACGAGTTGTACGAGGATCAGCGGTGAGAGTGGCGCTCGATACGAACATCCTCGTCTATGCCGAAGGCGTCAACGGCGGTGCGATGAGGGAGAAGGCGGTCGAGTTGATCGGGAAGCTGCCTCCGGATTCGGTTGTCATACCGGTGCAGGCGCTCGGCGAGCTTTATCAGGTCCTCGTGCGAAAAGCCGGGCGCGCGCCCCCCGACGCACGGGCCGTCATCCTCGGTTGGCGCGATGCCTTTCCTCTCATCGATACGTCGGCAACGGTCATGCTCGCCGCAACCGATCTCGCAACTGACCATCAATTCCATATCTGGGATGCCGTGATCTTTGCCGCCGCCGCCGGCGCTGATTGTCGGTTACTGCTCTCGGAAGATTTGCAGAATGGCTTTACCTGGAGCGGCACGACGGTTGTCAATCCGTTCTCGCCCGCGCCGCATGTCCTGCTTGACGCGGTGATGAGCCGCGGCGGCGGAGCTCGAATCTGATTCAGGGTTGGCGCTATCTCGCCGCCGCGGACGCCCCCAAGGACCTCGACCGCGCGGCCCCCGGCGCGGCCAAGATGCCGGAAGGCCTGCGCCGCGAGCTGCGCGGATTGGGGCTGTTGTGAACCTCGTAGCCTGGATGGAGCGAAGCGAAATCCAGGAATCAGACCCGGCATTGCGCTTCCGCCTTTGCGCTCCGCGCTTCGGCGGACTCAAACCCGCCGTAGCTCGCGTAGTGAGCGAAGGCGGGTCGCTCCGTGCGGGCTACGGGATCAGGGTTGCTTCACCGCCACGTTGTCGATGAGGCGCGTCCGGCCCAGCGTTGCCGCGGCAAGCAGGCGGAGCGGGCGGCCCTTGGCGGCCGGCGCAAGCGTCTCGGCGTCGCGCGCTTCGAGATAATCGAGGCGAAAGCCCGCCCGTTCCAGGGTCTCGCGCCCCTCGGCG
>DASZJC010000224.1:0-11228 GCA_035948495.1 Xanthobacteraceae bacterium
TGTTAACACTCTCATGAACCTGATAACGCAAGTTTCCGCATACGGCCGGCAGATGATTGATTGGGTCCGTGTCGAATTTGGCTTTGACAAACCGGGCGCCCTGGCTGCGCCTCATACGTTGGAAGTCGATGATTTCATCGCGGCCGTCCGCAAGGCGCTGCCAAAATCTCGCAAGCTCTCGACGGCGGAAATTGCGCGCGTACGGCAGGAATATACGACCACCATCGGACCCGCCCGCGGCGCCGCTGCCGAGGCGCTTGCTCTCGAACGCCGCCTGTCCGAACTCGTCAACGCCGCTTACGGCCTTACGCCGGATGAAGTGAAACTCATGTGGGATACGGCTCCACCTCGCATGCCGTTCGGGCGTATGGCGGGCGACACCTAGCGGAGACGCGCACGAAACATCTCGCCTTTCAGGTCCGGTGCCGCCTGGCGAATTTCGAAAAACCGGAAGGCCGCCCCACAAAAACGCGCCGACCTGGTCGACCGCGCCGACGGACGTCGGTGTGATCTTGCGCAACCATCTTGACATCCTATATTATTATGTCAAAATACCAATGTTGACGAAGCCGGGGACGGGCTCCTGCTCCGGGCGAGGCATGGTGAATGTTGGTGAGTCAAGGGAAAACGGGCAGCAACGGTAACGCAAGGAATAGTGGCTGGCGCAAACGGGCGATGGCCATGGATTTGGTATTCGAAGGAGTTTTAATCGACGTTCTCGACAGGGGGCTTGTAAATATCAGGGAAAATACAAGCGCCGCCGCATCGTCCCTCGGCGAATTTGCGGGTTCGCCACGGCAGCGGCGGCGCCGGCCATGGAATGGCTCGCATTGTAAATCGTTGCAGACGCTTGCTGAATTGAGGGCCGCGGTCCGAGAAGGAAAGGCAGGGGGCCTGGGATGAACGATGGTTATAACGATGATCGGGCCGGCGGAAGCTCGCAAATATCAAGCGAGAACAAGCTCGTCCTGTCGTCCCTCGATGAATCTGCGGCTCCGTCGTGCCGCGCAGACGCCGGCTCATGGAGTGCTTCGCATTGTAAAACGTTGCTGATCGTTGCTGAATCGCGCCCCAACGGGGAGTCAAGAAGCAACGGATGGACGCTGGTTATAACGATCGGGCCGGGGACCGGCGAGCGAAAACGAGCGCCGATCGGCGACGCCGAACCAGCGGTCGCTGCGCAAATCGTCGGGACGCTCCTTGTGCGAGGTCATGGAATCACACCGCAGTCGGCGTGCCGCGGGACCCGCGCAGGTCGATCGCCGAGAGGAACTCCTGCCGGGTTTCCGCCCGGTCGCGAAACACGCCGAGCATCCGGCTCGTTACCATGCTGGCCTGGGATTTGTGAACGCCGCGCGTGGTCATGCAGGTGTGCGTGCCCTCGATGACGACGGCGACGCCGTGCGGGTTGAGCACGCGGTCGATCGTGTTGGCGATTTCCGCCGTCATGCGTTCCTGGATCTGCAGGCGTCGGGCATAGACTTCGACGAGGCGCGCCAGCTTGGAAATGCCGACCACGCGGTTGTGCGGGAGATAGCCGATATGCGCGCGGCCGATGATCGGGGCCATGTGATGCTCGCAATGGGATTCGAAGCGGATATCGCGTAGCAGCACGATCTCGTCGTAGCCGCCCGCCTCCTCGAAGGTCTGCCGCAGCAGTTCGGCGGGGTCCTCGCCGTAGCCGGCGAACCATTCCTCGTAGGCCCGCACCACGCGCGCCGGCGTGCCGCCGAGGCCTTCGCGGTCGGGCTCGTCGCCCGCCCAGCGGATCATGGTGCGAACCGCCGCCTCGGCTTCGGCGCGCGAGGGCCGGGCGAGCCGCGGCCTGGATTTGGCCTTACGATGACGGACATCGACGGAGTCGTTCATGGCTGTCTCCAAGTTCGGCTTGGCAGTTTATACGTAGGTTGAACGGCGTTTCGCCGCGGTCGAAAAACCTCGGTCCGGTGCGGAATGCGGGCGTTGGTTCGGCTAATGTAACACATCAGCATCACGGGAGGTTTCCATGGCGGCAGGACCTTCGGCCCCGTCCGGTCCCGACCTGACGCAGGGGATTGCGGTCGCGGACGTGCCCGACAACGGCATGCTCGCCGGCCATGTGGGCGAGGACGCGGTGCTGGTCGCGCGGCGCGGCGCGGCATGTTTCGCGATCGGTGCGACCTGCACCCACTATAGCGGCCCGCTCGCCGAGGGTTTGCTGGTCGGCGACACCGTGCGCTGTCCCTGGCACCACGCGTGTTTCAGCCTGCGCACCGGTGAGGCGCTCGAGGCGCCGGCCTTGAATCCGGTCGCGTGCTGGCGGGCCGAGGTGCGCGACGGCAAAGTATTCGTGCGCGAGAAGATCGAGCCGGCCCCTCGCTCGGCGCGAAGCAGGAAGACGGCCGCGCCGGATCGCGTGGTGATCGTCGGGGGCGGCGCTGCCGGATTTACGGCGGCCGAGATGCTGCGGCGCGAGGGGTACGGCGGCAACCTCACCATGCTGAGCGCCGATGAGGCGCCGCCCTACGATCGGCCCAACTGCTCGAAGGATTATCTCGCCGGCAACGCGCCGGAAGAATGGATGCCGCTGCGCCCGCCCGAGTTCTATCGCGATCACGGCATCGACCTCCGCCTGCGTACCGAAGTCGCCTCGATCGACGCGCGCGGGCGCAGCGTCACTCTGGCGGACGGCAAGAGCGTGCCGTTCGACAAGCTGCTGCTGGCGACCGGTGCCGAGCCGATCCGCCTCGACATCCCTGGCGCAAACGCACCGCATGTGCACGTGCTGCGCTCGCTTGCCGACGCCCGCGCCATCATCGACCGGGCCAAGGGCGCACGGCGCGCCGTCATCCTCGGGGCAAGCTTCATCGGGCTCGAAGCAGCGGCAGCGCTGCGGGCGCGCGATCTCGAGGTGCACGTGGCCGCGCCGGAGCGCCTGCCGCTCGAACGAGTGTTCGGCTCCGAGCTGGCGCGGTTCGTGCGCGCCCTGCACGAGGAGCACGGCGTCATCTTCCATATGGAACAGAAGGCGGCCGCGATCGAAGGCGCGCGCGTGCGGCTGGAAAGCGGCCAAAACCTCGACGCCGATCTCGTCATCGTCGGCATCGGCGTGCGGCCGCGCACGGCGCTTGCCGAGCGCGCCGGGCTTGAACTCGACCGCGGGGTGAGCGTGAACGAATATTTGCAGACGAGCGCGCCGGACATATTCGCCGCGGGCGACATCGCGCGCTGGCCCGATCCTCATTCGGGCGGGCGCCTGCGCATCGAGCATTGGGTCGTCGCCGAGCGCCAGGGCCAGACGGCCGCCCGCAACATGCTCGGCGCCGCCGAGAAATTCACGCAGGTGCCGTTCTTCTGGAGCCAGCACTACGACGTGCCGATCAACTATGTCGGCCACGCGGAAGCGTGGGACGACATTGCCGTGGAGGGCGACATCGCGGGGCGCGACTGCCTGCTGCGCTACCGCCGCGGCGGGCGCGTGCTCGCCGCCGCCTCGATCTACCGGGACCACGCCAGCCTGGAGGCGGAGGTCGCAATGGAACGTGAGATGGGAAGCTGACGCGGCGAGGCGTTCATCCCAAGTCCACCGCCCGCAAATGGCGGATCGGGCGGCCGGGCGCGATCGATTGGGCGGCGGCCACGATGGCATTGGCGTCGATGCCATAGTGGCGATAGAGGTCGCGGATTTCGCCGGTCTGGCCGAAATGCTCGACGCCGAGCGAGCGCACGCGGTGGCCGCGCACGGCGCCCAGCCAGGCCAACGTTGCCGGATGCCCGTCAAGCACGGTGACGATGCCGCAATGGGACGGCACGTCGGCGAGCAGGCGCTCGATGTGGGCGCTGGCATGCACGAGCCCGCGCTCGCGCGCCCGGCTCGCCGCGGTCCAGCCGGCATTCAGCCGGTCGGCCGAGGTCACGGCAAGGAGGCCTACGTCGCGACGGTCTTCCGCCATCAGGCCCACGGCTTGGATCGCTTCGGGCGCGATCGCCCCGGTATAGGCGACGACCACCTGGCAATTGGGGCCGGGCCTGCGCAGCCAATAAGCGCCGTCGATGATCGCCTGGCGCAGTTCCGCGCTCATCGGGCGTTTGATCTGCTCGATCGGCCGGGTGGACAGGCGCAGATAAACGGAGCCGCCGGTCTCGTCGCGCAGCCAGTTGCGCTCCGAGGCATCGGCGTCGCCGTCCTTCTGGATATAGGCGAGCGCGAAGGCGAGGATGACCGAGAGTTCGTCGACGAAGGCGGGCTCGAACGCCGCGAGCCCGTCCTGGGCGATGCCGATGAGCGGCGTGCCGATCGACTGGTGGGCGCCGCCTTCCGGCGCCAGGCTGATACCGGACGGAGTCGCGACGAGAATGAAGCGCGCATCCTGGTAGCAGGCATAGTTGAGCGCATCGAGCCCGCGCGCGATGAACGGGTCGTAGAGCGTGCCGATCGGCAACAGTCGCTCGCCGTTGATCGCGTGGGACAGTCCGAGCGCCGAGAGGAGGATGAACAGGTTCATCTCGGCGATGCCGAGTTCGATGTGCTGGCCCTTGGGGGAGAACTCCCAGGTGAAGGTCGACGGGATGCGCTCGCTCTTGAACGTGTCCGCCAGAGCCTGATGGGCGAAGAGGCCGCGCCGGTTCACCCAGGCGCCGAGATTGGTCGATACGGTGACGTCGGGCGAAGCCGTCACCACCCGCGCCGCGAGACCCGATGTTTCCTTGGCGAGTTCATTGAGGATCGAGCCGAACCCGGTCTGCGTCGACATCACCGGCTGGATCGATACGGCAAGCTCCGCTGGAACGGCAACGGACGCCGCCGGCCGGTGCCGCGCGCGAGCGCGAAATGGCACCTGGTCGAGGAACGTCTGCAAGCGGTCCGCCGGCAGGGCGAGGCCTTCGAACTTGTCCCACTCGTGCCCGGGCCTGATGCCCACGGCGATGCGAAGCCTTTCCATCTGAGCCGGCGTCATCAGGCCGGCATGGTTGTCCTTGTGGCCGGCGAACGGCAGCCCGTAGCCCTTGATGGTGTAGCAAATGAAGCAGGTCGGCCGGTCGTGCTCGATTTTGCCGAACGCCTCGATCAGGGTCGGCAAATCGTGGCCGGCGAGGTTGGTCATCAGGCGCGCGAGTTCCGCGTCGGAGCGCGCCTCGATCAGCCGCGTTACATCGCCTTGATCGCCGATGTCGTCGTTGAGGCGTCGGCGCCACGCGGCGCCGCCCTGGAACACCAGGGCGGAGTAGAGCTGATTGGGGCAATCGTCGATCCAGCGGCGCAGGCGCTCGCCGCCCGGCTCGCGGAACGCGGCTTCGAGCAGCGAGCCGTACTTGAGGATCACCACGTCCCAGCCGAAGTCGCGGAACAGCGCCTCGTAGCGCGCCCACAGGCCCTCGCGGATCACCGCATCGAGGCTCTGGCGGTTATAGTCGATGATCCACCAGCAATTGCGCAGACCCTGCTTCCAGCCTTCGAGGATCGCCTCGAAAATATTGCCCTCGTCGAGCTCAGCGTCGCCCACCAGCGCTATCATCCGGCCTTCGGGCCGGTCGAGGCCCCACCCGTGGGCGCGCACGTAGTCCTGCACCAGGCTCGCGAACAGGGTCTGGGCGACGCCGAGGCCGACGGAGCCGGTGGAGAAATCGACGTCGTCGACATCCTTGGTGCGGGAGGGATAGCTCTGCGCGCCCTTGTAGCCGCGGAAGGCTTCGAGCTTGTCGCGGTGTTGCCCGCCGAGCAGGTACTGGATCGCATGGTAGATCGGGCTCGCGTGCGGCTTGACGGCCACCCTGTCCTCCGGCCGCAGCACGTGGAAATAAAGGGCCGTCATGATGGTCGCGAGCGAGGCCGACGATGCCTGGTGCCCCCCCACCTTGAGCCCGTCGGTGCTTTCGCGGACGTGGTTGGCGTGGTGGATTGTCCAGGCGGCGAGCCAGAGGACTTTCTTCTCCAGCTCGCTGAGGACGGGCAGATGGGAATCGTCGGGCATTGCGGCCTGTCGGTTTGAATCGCGCGGCATTTTAGAGCGGCGAACGGCGAATGGCGAATGGGAAGTAGCGAATAGCGAATAGCGAATAGCGAATAGCGAATAGCGAATAGCGAATAGCGAATAGAACTCGGTGCGAAGGCCGCTTCCAGCTCCACTTCGCTATTCGCTCATCTCAGCGGCCAGTCGCGCGGGCGCACGCTGGGCACCCGGCCGCGCGTGGGTCCGCTCCAGGTGGTCGTGCGCACGGGGTGCGGCGGACCGGGCGCGTGGGCGGCGAGCGCAAACAGCGCCCCGAAGGCGAACCCGCCGATATGCGCCCACCAGGCGATCCCGCCGGCCATGCCGGGCGACAGCAGCTCGGATGTGCCCTGCAGGAGCTGCAGCAGGAACCAGATAGCCGCGAAAAGCACGGCAGGAATCGGTACGAACAGCGGGATGAAGACAATGAGGATGATGGTGATCACGCGTGCCCGTGGGTAGGCGACCGCATGCGCGCCGAGTACCGCCGCGATGGCGCCCGAGGCGCCGAGCACGGGAGTCGTCGAAAGCGGGTGGGTGAGAAGATGTACGACGCTCGCCGCGACCGCCCCACCGAGGTAAAGCGCCGCAAAGCCAAACCGCCCGAACCGCGCTTCCATGGCGGGTCCGAAGATCCACAGGAACCACATGTTGAGAATCAGATGGAGCCAGCCGCCGTGCATGAAGGTGTTGGTCAGCAGCGGCCACCAGTTCGAAGGGTCGAGGCCGTTCTCGCGCGCAATCGCTAGGTCGGTATAGCGCACCGGAATAAGTGCGGCATGGATCAGCACCTGCTCGAGCGTGCCCGGCGGCAGGCTTTCCATCCACAGGAAGACGAGGGTGTTGATGGCGATGACCGCCAGCACGAGTACCGGTGGGGATGCACGCGGCGCAGTATCGATGAACGGGAACAAGCAAATCTCCTGGGCCGGCGGGGCTCGCCGGCCCTATAGCTAGGAACGGGGGACGCGCAGCGCGAGTCGGCGTGTCACGTCCGCCAAGGCAGGGCAGAGGTGGTCTCGACGAACAGCCAGGCGCCCACCCCCAGTTCGCGCGGGAACGGCGCAATCAGCGTTGGCCCGTGACGCCGGGCGGCGAGGCCGCCGGCGCGTAGCGCGTGCTCGGCACGCTCGAGCGAGGCGACCAGAACCGCGTAGGCGCCGATGAATGGAAGCGAGGGCGCCGCGACCTCCGGCAGCAGCGCCGCGAAGGCCGCCGTGTCCATGATCTGCACGCGGCCGCGATCGAAGGCGATGGCGCGCCCGGCCGGGTTCGCGGTCGCCGGTCGGCCGGTGAAACGAACGAATCGTTGAGCCACCTCCTCAACGTCCGCGACCACGATCAGAACATCGGTCAACGCGACCGCTGCATTCGGATGGGTGAGCCAGCGCGGCTGCCACACTGCCTGCTCGGTCCGATGGGTCAGGATCTGGATGCGGCCCTCCGGCATCACGCCCGGCTCGACCCGGGCGATAGCGAACGCGGCGACGGCGGGGCCGCCTTCGGTGTCGACCGGCCGCTGCATCTTGACGAGCGGACGCATGCGAAAGCCGGATGCGCCGAGCCTGGCATGCGCCGCTGCCGCGTCGGCGACCGCGAACGCCACGAGGTGCAGGCCGGCATGGCGCTCGAGCGCGGCATCGAGTTCGCGCGCGAGCGCCGTCTCGGAGGTCTTGAACAAGACCTCGACATAGCCGCGCCGGAACATCACGGTGATGTTGCCGGTGCCGGTCAGCCGCGGCGGCCCGCCGTCCGGATCGGGGTTCGACTGGATCGACAGCGGAGCCGGGGCGAAGCCTGCCCGGGCCAGCGCGTGGCCGGCCGCCTGCGGATCGCGCACGAAATGCGCGAGGTGGTCGAGAAAAATCTCCTCCCCCAGCGGCAGCTGGCGATCGGCGTCGCTCGAAGCCGCCAGTCGCGTTACCGGCGAGTTCGTCATGCCGCGATCGGCGCGTGGCCGGGGCAGGGATGCACTTCGATCGTCACGTGGGAGAGGCCGGCAATACCGGTAAGCCGTTCCTTGTAGGTTTGCGGCGGCTGCGGATGCTCGGAGACGAGCGCGGCGATCACCCCCGCATGGCCGGGGCCGAGCTGCCACAGGTGCAGGTCGGCGACCCGGTCGCCCTCGACCTCGAGCCGCGCACGCACGCGCTCGGCAAGCCCGCGGCTCGGGACGACGTCGAGCAACACCGCGCCGGACGAGCGGATCAGGCCAAGGCCCCAGCTGATGATCACGCCGGAGCCGACGATGCCGACCAGCGCATCCATCCAGGCGAAGCCATAGAATCGACCCATCAGCAGCCCGCAGATCGCCAGCACGGAGGTCACCGCATCGGCGAGCACGTGCACGTAGGCGGCGCGGATGTTGTGATCGTGCGAATGGTGATGGTCGTCGTCCGCGTCGTCGTGGGCATGCCCATGGTGGTGGTCATCGTCTGACAACAACCACGCGCTCACGAGGTTGACGGTAAGCCCGATGCAGGCGACCGCGATGGCTTGGTCGTATTTGATCGCGATCGGGTTGAAGAAACGCGTCACCGATTCGTAGGCGATGATGAGCGCGATGAGCAGCAGGATGAGCGCGCTTGCGAACGCGGCAAGCTCGCCGAGCTTGCCGGTCCCGAACGAGAACCGCGCGTCGGCCGCGTGGCGGCGAGCGAAACGGTAGGCGAGCGCGGCGATCGCCAGCGCTGCCACGTGGGTCGACATGTGCACGCCGTCGGCCACGACCGCCATCGATCCGAACAGCGTTCCGCCGGTGACTTCCGCCACCATCGTGGCGGCGGTGAGCGCGACCACGAACCAAGTGCGCCGCTCGTGCCGATCGTGCTTTTCGCCGAGGAAGACGTGGGCGTGGTTCCACTGGTCGAGCGAATGCGTGTGCATGATCGGCCTCCGTTCTTCCGCGACGTCAACTACGCGGCCGTTCCACCGGCTACAAATGCGGAAACGAGCCCGGTGTTTCCGCCCGCCGTCTTCAGGTCGCCGCAATCGGCGGCTCTCGTCAGCCGCACCGCAATTGACATATCATGCCGGGATGGCGGGCGAAATCGACATGCCGCGAGGAACCATGCAGTCGGTAATGCGCGCTTTGGCTTGCCTGGTTGTCGCGACCGGGCTGATCGCGCCCGCCCTTGCGGACGATCGGAGCGACTGCCGCGGGCCGAGCGCTCCGGATGCGGCCGTGGCCGCCTGCACGCGCTTGATCGGGGCGGGCGCCGCCAAGGGCCCGCAGCTCGCCGACCTCTATGCCGCACGGGGCAATGCCTACCGCGCCCAAGCGTACTTGGATCGCGCGATCGCGGATTTCGACGAGGCGATCCGACTCGATCCCGCCCGCGCATTCTTTCTCGAACTGCGCGGCAACGTCTGGTTTGCCAAGCGTGACTACCCGCACGCCATTGCCGACTACGACCGGGCGGTGCAGGTCAACCCGAAGCTGATCCCCGCCTATGTGGGCCGCGCCAGCGCGCACTTCGCCACGGGCGACCTCGACGCCGCCATCGCCGATTATCAGTCGGCCATCGGCTTGAACCCAAAAGCAGCGGTGCTTTACCTCCAGCGCGGCAACGTCTGGCGGCGGAAGGGCGATGTTGTCCGGGCCATCGCCGACTATTCCGAGGCGCTGCGTATCGCGCCCGCGCTGCTCGGCGCGCACGTGATGCGCGGGATTGCGCTCGAGGCGGCCGGCGACCGCAACGGCGCCCGTGCCGACTATCAGGCAGCGATCGCCGCGGAGGTGCGGGGCGAGGGCGCCGCCCGCGCCCAGGCGACGGCCCGCGAGCGGCTGGCCATGTTGGACGGCTCCGAGCGCAGCGCTGCGCCGGCGGCGCAAGCCGCGAATGCGGCCCCGGCTCTGCAGGCGCGCTCGCCCGCGCCGCCGGTGGCCGCACCCTCCGGTGCCCCCGCGCCGGGACTGGCGATCCCGCCCTCGACGGTGATTCCGTCCAAGACCGCGGCGACCGCAGCGCCCGCGGTGCCGGCTGCGGCGCCGGTACGCCAGTCGGCCGCGCCTGCGAACGTCGTCGCGAACGCCTCCCCGACCGCGCCGGTCGATGCGGCCTCGCGGCCGGCCGCGACCGGCGTTCGTCTCGCCCTCGTCATCGGCAACGGTGCCTACGTCAATGCCACCGCCCTGACCAATCCGCCCAACGACGCCACGGTGGTGGCAAAGACCCTGCGCGACATCGGCTTCGAAGTGATCGAAGGAACAAATCTCGACCGCGCCGGCATGGAGCGGCTGGTGCGCGAATTTCTCCATCGGGCGCCGAGCGCGAAATTGACCCTGCTCTACTATGCCGGACACGGCATGCAGGTCGACGGAAAAAACTATCTGGTCCCGATCGACGCCAAGCTGGCGGCGCCGAGCGATCTCCCGTTCGAGACGCTCGAGCTCGACAAGGTGCTCGCCGGGCTCGATGACGAAACGCGTGCCAACATCGTGGTGCTCGACGCTTGCCGGGATAATCCGCTCGCGCGCAGCTTCGCGAGCAAGCTCGGCGCGACACGGTCGGCGGCGGTGCCGGCCGGGCTTGCCGGTTATGCGACGGTCGGGACAGGGACGCTCATCGCCTTTGCGACCGCGCCCGGCCAGACGGCGCTCGACGGCGCGGGGGTGAACAGCCCGTTCACCATGGCGTTCATCAAGCACGTGCGCACGCGCGGCATCGAGGTGAACCAGATGCTCACGCGCGTGCGCGTCGAGGTCGCCACGGAAACGAAGAACCGGCAGGTGCCGTGGGCCAACTCGTCACTGCTGGGCGAGGTCTACTTGGCCGGGGAACATTGAGCCGCACGCTCGCGGCACGAACCGAACCGATTGTCCGTTACGTCCTGCGGTGTCTCACTGCGACGCGTGTCGGCTCGCAGCGGCCGAGGAACGTGGCCCGCGGCCACCAGTTGAGCACGGTATCGGTACCGATGGCGCCGTTCGTGCGCACGAGGTCGATGCGCAGTTTGGAGTTTTCCTCGCTCACCGTCGTGCCGAATATGAAATCCCCATCCTTGGCCCTCGTTATCACGCCCGCGCAAAAGCCGCGCAACTCGGGATATTTGTGACAGCTCGGGTTCGTGACCAGCCCCTGACCCGCGTCGACAAACAGGGTGACCCTGCGGGCCATGCTGTCCTCGAACACGAGATCGCCCTTGCACTTGAGCATCTGCGCGCTTGCGGCGGGGACGAGCGTCAACTGCGCGGCAAGCACGGCGCCGATATACCAAAAGCGCGGGGCGCGCGGCATTGGCAGCCTCCTGTGGATA
>DASZJC010000225.1:0-13199 GCA_035948495.1 Xanthobacteraceae bacterium
GAGGCCCTCGACCGTGGGCGCTGCGTCGTGCACCTCGGCCGCCTTCCTGGCCAAGGCAAAGCCGGGCATCAAATAAGGCACGATGCCGAGCCGGCCGTCGTAGACCTCGGCGCACAGCTCCGCCCCGTTCGGCTGATCGACCAGGCTGAGCACGGCGGTCGAATGGGTGTGGTCGACGAACTTCGCCGGCACGAACGCGTGCAGCAGCGTCTCGACCGAGGGGTTCGGCGCCATCGGGTCGATGAGGTTGGCGCGCTGGATGCGCACCATGTCCTCGTCGGCGAGCGCGACAAGGGCGCGCAGCTTGCGCAGCGGCTCGAGCCGCACCGCCGGCAGGCCGGCCGGCTCGATCCGCGCCATGTCCCAGCCGCTGCCCTTGACGCACAGCACCTCGGCGTCCTCGCCGAGGAGGTCGCGCACGCGCGTCTTGACCGAGGTGTTGCCGCCGCCGTGCAGCACGAGCTTGGGGTCCTGGCCGAGCAGGCGGGTCGTATAGACGCGCAGCGCCAGGTCCGGCCCGATGCGCTCTTTGGCGTAGAGGTCGACGAGCGCTCGGGCGTTGGCGTCCACCCAGGCGCTTTTCATGCGACCTCAGCCCTTGTCGCCGGCGAAGCGACGGGACCACCACCCGGTCCGGCGCGGCTGGTTTGGCGCCGCGACCTCCGGCGCCGGACTTGGGGCGGCCGGTTCCGATGCAGGCGCGGGAGGCGGCGCCTCCGGCGCCGCAGATTCAGCCGGCCGGCCGCCGAAATAAAGCGGGGCCGGTTCGCGCACGGTCGAGCGCCGGCGCGGCTGCTGGGGCTCTAGCGGCGGCACCTCGGCCTCGGCCGGCGGCGGCTCGGCCTGGACCGGCGGCACCGCGGCCTGGGTCGCTGGCGCCTCGGCCTGGGCCCAGGACGCTTGCGGCTGGGCAGGAGGAGGCTCGGCGGCAACCGGCTCGGGACGCGCGGGAGCCGGTGGGCGATCGAAGTCGGCGACCGCGCTGTCGAGTTCGGGTTCGAACGCGAGTGCCGTGTCGAGCGCCTCGCCCTCGCGACCGCGCCGCCGGCGTCCGCCCCGCCGTCCGCGGCGCCGGCGCCGGGCGGCGTCGCCCGCGACCTCGCGCGGCTGGCCGGGCTCCTCGCCGGCGCGTTCCTCCGGCGGTCCCGCGAACTCGGCATGCTCCTCCCGCGGCGCCCCTTCGTACGGCTGCTCGCCGCCTTCGCGTCGGCCGCCGCGGCGCCGCCGGCGTCGCCGCCGCCGAACGGCGTCGCCCGACTCGGTCGGGTGGCCTTCCATGGGCATGGCCTCGGGCCGGGCTTCGTCCTCGCTCTCTTCGTCTTCCGCCTCGGCCTCGGCCTCGCCCTCGATTTCCTCGTCCGCGCTCTCGTCGGGGGCTTCCTCCGCGTGTTCGGGCAGCACGGTCGTCGGCTGCACCGCGATCGCGCGCGCGGCTTCCAGAGTGTGCACCTGTTCGCCCTTGTCGATGACGAAGGATTGCTGGCCGCCGATCGCCGCGTCCGCGTTGATGGTGATGGCGACGCGGAAGCGCTGCTCGAGATCGCGCAGGTGCGCGCGCTTGTGATTGAGCACGTAGATCGCGATTTCGGAGCGGGTGCGCACGATGAGATTGTGGGTCGCGCCCTTGATCAGCATTTCTTCGAGCGAGCGCAGCAATTGCAGCGCGACCGAGGACACCGAGCGCAGGTGGCCGGTGCCGCCGCAATAGGGGCACTTCTCGGTCGAGCTTTCGACCACGCCGGTGCGGATGCGCTGGCGGGACATTTCGAGCAGGCCGAAATGGGAGATGCGGCCGACCTGGATGCGGGCGCGATCGTGCTTGAGGCACTCCTTGAGCCGGCGCTCGACGGCGCGGTTGTTGCGCTTCTCGTCCATGTCGATGAAATCGATGACGATCAGGCCGGCGAGGTCGCGCAAGCGCAGCTGCCGCGCGATTTCCTCGGCGGCCTCCAGGTTGGTCTTGAGCGCGGTATCCTCGATGTGGTGCTCGCGGGTGGCGCGGCCGGAGTTGACGTCGATCGAGACGAGCGCCTCGGTCTGGTTGAGCACGATGTAGCCGCCGGAGCGCAGCTGCACGATCGGCGAGAACATGGCGTCGAGCTGGCTCTCGATGCCGTAGCGCGTGAAGATCGGCTGGGTGTCGTGGTAAGGCTTCACGTTCTTCGCATGGCTCGGCATGAGCATGCGCATGAATTCCTTGGCCTCGCGGTGGGCATCCTCGCCGGCGACCACCACCTCGTCGATGTCCTTGTTGTAGAGGTCACGGATCGATCGCTTGATCAGGGAGCCTTCCTCGTAGACCAAGGTCGGAGCGGTCGATTTCAAGGTGAGGTCGCGCACGGTCTCCCATAGTCGGATCAGGTATTCGAAATCGCGCTTGATCTCCGGCTTGGTGCGGTTGGCGCCCGCGGTGCGCAGGATCACCCCCATGCCGTCCGGCACTTCCAGATCCTGGGCGACCGATTTGAGGCGCTTGCGGTCCTGGGCGCTGGTGATCTTGCGGCTGATGCCCCCGCCGCGCGCGGTGTTGGGCATGAGCACCGAGTAGCGCCCGGCGAGCGAGAGGTAGGTCGTGAGCGCCGCGCCCTTGGTGCCGCGTTCCTCCTTGACCACCTGCACCAGCATGATCTGCCGGCGTTTGATCACCTCTTGGATCTTATACTGCCGGCGCAGCCGCGGCATGCGTTCCGGCACCTCTTCCATGGCGTCGCCGCCGCCGACCGATTCGACGACGTCTTCCTCCTCGCCGTCCACATCCTCGACGCGGGCTGCGGCCTCTCCGTTGGCGTCGGCCGCGGCCCCGGCGCCCGGCTCGGAGGCTTCCGCCTCGGCCGCTGCCGGCGCAGGTTCGGCCTCGCTTTCCTCTACCGGCGCATCGACTTCGCCGGACGCCGGGGCAGCGACGGGCTCCGCCGGCTCGGCCAGCTGTTCGGGCGCGAGCCACGCCTCGGATGCGGGCGGCGGCTCGTCGACGGTGGAGGAGGATGCGGCATCGAAGTCCCCCGCCGCAGGGGGCGCCTCGCCCGTGTCGTTCGCCACCGGCTCGACCGGCGCGTGCCGGACCTCGTCGTGGCGGGCCGATGCGCGCGGCTCGTGGCGCCGGCCGGCGCGGCGGTCGACTTCGTCCTCGGCGGCGCGATGGGCGCGCTCCTCTTCGGCGATCAGCGCCTGCCGGTCGGCGACCGGGATCTGATAATAGTCCGGATGGATTTCGCTGAAGGCCAGGAAGCCGTGGCGGTTGCCGCCGTAGTCGACGAACGCCGCCTGCAGCGACGGCTCGACCCGCGTCACCTTGGCAAGATAGATATTGCCCCTCAGCTGCCGGCGGTTTGCCGACTCGAAATCGAATTCCTCAACGCGGTTTCCGCGCAGCACCACCACCCGGGTTTCCTCCGGGTGGGTCGCGTCGATGAGCATTTTGTTGGCCATTGATAAGTCTTCCTACGGCGGGCCCGCTCGCGGGACCCTGGCGCGGCGAAAGCCGCGCAGGGCAGCGCCTCACGGCGCGCGCCGAAACGTTGGACGGGGTGGACTGGATGATCGGGGGCCGAACGGGTCAGGGCAGCGACGATCCGATCCGCCTCGCGCGGCGCTTTGCTCGCGCGTCTGCGATGCGGATGACGGGTCTCGTGCGCTCGGCCCATGGCCTTTGACCTGTGACGGACGGCAGCTTCACGCCGCCGCGATTCGCTTCCGCTCACGGCCATGAGCGCTCGATGGCGCCCGCGCGCGGACCGGACAAGCCGATCGCGCGCATTCCGGTCGTCCTCCAAGGGGCATCGGGAGGTTTCGGCCTCCCGCCCGTGCGGCGCATTGCGCCCGGCGAGTGGACGAAGGCCGCCCGCGTCTCCCGCTCTTGCAATGATGTCCCGTTTGCGAGCGAGTTTTGGCGGGCCGGATGCCCGAACGCGGCAAAATCCGGAATACTGAACCGTCAGCCCGACCTTCTTACGGCCATGAACCGTCCTTGGCAAGCTGGTGTTGTTCCGGGCGGGCATACGGGCGCCCGCGGTCACATCCTGGCCCAGATCGCCCCGCCAACTTCTTAAATCGCGATTAACCACGCCCGCCTATTGGAGTAAGACGGGACTAGTGCCGCGAACCCGAAGTTCGCATGGCATCGCGGCAGGTACGGTTGCGAACTTCGGGTTCAAAGCGGCACTAGAATCATAGAGTTGCTAGTGTCCCTGGATTCCGAAGTTCGCATCAGAGGGTGCTGCAAGGTTTTGCGAACTTCGGAATCGGGACACTAGATGAGGAAAATCGGTGAGTATTCGCGCACCAAGGTGCTTGCTCGCCGCAGTCTGCGGGGTCCTCGTCGTCGGCAGCGCGCCCGTGGCGGCGGTCGATCGCGCGGTGCCGCGCGCCGCGGCGGAGGACTACCCGGTCGTCACCGAAGCGCGCGTGCTCGGCGATGAGACGCGAACCCGATTCGTCGCCGAACTGAACCGAACCATCGACCTTGCCGCCTTTACGCTCGCCGATCCGTACCGGGTCGTCATCGACGTGCCGCAGCTCGTCTTCCGACTGTCGGCCAAGGTGGGCGAGAGCGGCCGCGGCCTCGTCAAGGCGTTCCGCTTCGGCCTGGTGATGCAGGGGGGCTCGCGCATCGTGCTCGACGTCACCGGCCCGGTGCGCGTCGACAAGGCCTTCGTGCTCGATCCGGTGGACGGGCAGCCGGCGCGGCTGGTGGTCGACCTTGTCGCCATCGATCGCGATACCTTCCTGCGCAACCTCGCGATCGAGAACCAAACGCGCCATGCGTCGGCGCCGTCGGCTCGCGGCGAACGCGAGCCGGCGGCCAAGAGCGCGGACGCCCGGCCGCTCGTGGTGATCGATCCGGGCCACGGCGGCCTTGACAGCGGCACCATCGCGCCGACCGGGGACACCGAGAAGGCGATCGTGCTCGATTTCGGGCTCAAGCTGCGCGACAAGCTGGAGAAGACCGGCAAATACCGGGTGGCGATGACGCGCGCCGACGACCACTTCGTGCCGCTCGCCGAACGCGTGCGGCTCGCCCGCGCCGGGCAGGCCGCCTTGCTCATCTCGATCCATGCCGATGCGCTTTCCCACCGTGATCCCGAGGGTCACGGCGCGACCATCTACACGCTTTCCGAAACCGCCTCCGACGCCGAGGCGGCGCGGCTCGCCGACACCGAAAACCGCGCCGACCTCATCGCCGGCGTCGATCTCACCGCCGAGCCCGACGACGTGACCGACATCCTGATCGACCTTGCTCAGCGGGAAACCAAGGCGTTTTCAATGCATTTCGCCCGCGGCCTCGCCTCCGAGTTCAAGACCTCCGCGCGCCTGCACAAGCGCCCGCTCAAATCGGCGGGCTTCCGCGTGCTCACCGCTCCCGACGTTCCCTCGGTTCTCATCGAGCTCGGCTACGTGACGAACCCGCAGGACCTCAAGCTCCTGACGTCGGACGCGTGGCGCGCGCGCGTTGCCGACTCGATGGTGCAGGCGATTCAGACGTTCTTCTCCACCCGGATCGCTGGAACAAGCGCCGCTCCGGGCTCGAATTGAAAAGCCAGGTTCGGCATGCTGGCCCGGCCTCAGTTTGACCATAAAAGGGCGCGACCACGGAGGCGTGCGGCGCGTCGGGGCCGGGGAACGCTGCGGTGCAGCTACCGGCTCGCGAATAGCGTATATTGCCGCGTCGACAACACCGGAATCGCCGCGGCGGGGACGGCCGTGGAGAGAAGGCGGCGGGGATGAAGCGGTTGTTGCGCTTCCTGGGATTCCTGTTCACCGTCGGTACGATCGTATTCCTCGTCGGCATTGCCGCCGCCGCGGGCCTGTTCTGGCATTTTTCCAAAGGCTTGCCGGAGTATTCGCAGCTGCAGGATTACGAACCGCCGGTGATGACCCGGGTGCACGCCGCCGACGGGTCGCTGCTTGCCGAATACGCGCGCGAGCGCCGGCTCTATCTGCCGATCCAGGCGATCCCGAAGCTCGTGATCAATTCCTTCATCGCGGCGGAGGACAAGAATTTCTACGAGCACGGCGGCATCGACATTACCGGCATCGTGCGCGCCGGCATTGTCTACGTCGAGAATTTCGGCAGCAACAAACGGCCGCAGGGCGCGTCCACAATCACCCAGCAGGTCGCGAAGAACTTCCTTCTCACCAACGAGGTGTCGCTCGACCGCAAGGTCAAGGAAGCGCTGCTGGCGATGCGCATCGAGCGCACCTATTCCAAGCAAAAGATTCTCGAACTCTACCTCAACGAAATCTACCTGGGCATGGGCGCCTACGGGATCGCCGCGGCATCGCTGCTCTATTTCGACAAGTCCGTGCACGAGCTGACGATCGCCGAGGCGGCGTATCTCGCCGGGTTGCCCAAGGCGCCGAACAATTATCATCCGTTCCGCGCGCGCGAGCGCGCCATCGAGCGGCGAAACTACGTGATCGACCGCTTGGTCGAGGACCGCTACATCAGCGCGCAGGACGGCGAGAAGGCGAAGAAGGAACCGCTCAACGTCACGCCGCGCCCGACCGGCGCGCATATTTTCGCCGCCGAGTACTTCGCCGAGGAAGTCCGGCGCGAGATTTACGAGAAATACGGCGAGACCAAGCTCTACGAGGGCGGGCTCTCCGTGCGCACCACGCTCGATCCCAAGCTGCAGGTGATGGCGCGCAAGGCGCTCGACGACGGCCTGGTGCGCTTCGACGAGTCGAAGGGCTGGCGCGGCCCGGTCGCCAAGATCGACGTCACCGGCGACTGGGGGATCAAGCTCGTCGAGGTGAGGGCGCTCGCCGACATCGCGCCGTGGCGGCTCGCGGTGGTGCTGGAAAGCGGCGATCAGGCCGCGCGCGTCGGCCTGCAGCCGGCGCGCGAGCCGGGCGGCTCGGTCGTGAAGGAGCGCCAGGTTGGCATCATTCCGCTCGACGGGGTCAAATGGGCCAAGCCCGCCGCCGGCCCGGAGCGCTTCAAGCAAGTCACCAAGGTGAGCCAAGTGCT
This sequence comes from Xanthobacteraceae bacterium, assembly GCA_035948495.1. Classification (GTDB taxonomy): domain Bacteria; phylum Pseudomonadota; class Alphaproteobacteria; order Rhizobiales; family Xanthobacteraceae; genus AP-16. Next base: position 6,971 of record DASZJC010000225.1, read on the forward strand.
CCAGCCCGGCGACGTGGTGTACGTCGAGCCCGGCAGCAAGGATCCCAACCAATTCCGCTTGCGCCAGATTCCCGAGGTCTCGGGCGGGCTGGTGGCGATGGACCCGCAGACCGGGCGCGTGCTCGCCCTCGTCGGCGGCTTCTCCTACGACCAGAGCCAGTTCAACCGCGCGACCCAGGCGCTGCGCCAGCCCGGCTCGTCGTTCAAGCCGTTCGTCTACGCCGCCGCGATCGACAACGGCTACACGCCCTCGAGCATCGTCATGGACGCGCCCGTCGAGATCGATCAGGGGCCGGGCCTGCCGCCGTGGCGGCCGGAGAACTATGAGAGCGGAAAATATTTCGGCCCGCAGACCCTGCGCTTCGGCATCGAGCACTCGCGCAACGTCATGACCGTCCGGCTCGCCCAGGACATCGGCATGCCGCTGATCACCGAGTACGCCAAGCGCTTCGGCGTCTACGACGACCTGCCGCCGTACCTGTCGTTCGCCCTCGGCGCCGGCGAGACCACCGTCATGCGCATGACTACGGCCTACTCGATGTTCGCCAACGGCGGCCGGCGCGTCACCGCGACGTTGATCGACCGCATCCAGGACCGTTACGGCAAGACCATCTATCGCCACGACGCGCGCGAGTGCCGCGGCTGCGACGCCGACAAATGGACGAACCAGCCGGAGCCCGTGCTGGTCGATCGGCGCGAGCAGGTGCTCGATCCGATGACCGCCTACCAGGTCACCTCGATCATGGAGGGCGTGGTGCAGCGCGGAACCGCCGCGGCGGCCATGAAGGACGTGGGGCGGCCGGTTGCCGGCAAGACCGGAACCACCAACGAGGACAAGGATACCTGGTTCGTGGGCTTCACGCCCAGCCTGACGGTCGGCTGCTACATCGGCTACGACAAGCCGCGCACGCTCGGCCGCGATGCCACCGGCGGCCATACCGCGGCGCCGGTGGTGAAGGATTTCATCAAGCTCGCGCTTGCCGACAAACCCCCGGTCCCGTTTGCTCCGCCGCCCGGCATCAAGCTCATTCGCGTCGACCTCAATTCCGGGCTGCGCGCGAGCCCGAACAGCACCAAGGTGATCGTCGAGGCGTTCAAGCCCGGCACCGCCCCGCCCGACAGCTACTCGGTGGTCGGCTACACCAGCCCCGACGGCACGCCGGTGAGCGTCTCGCCGGACGCCGACCGCGCGGTGCGCGCGGGCAACGGATTGTACTGACGACCGAGTTTTTCCGCGGCAATTTTCGCGACGCATTGCGGCGGCGCCGCGGGAGAGCTACATCACGCGCAGCTTTGAATCCTAACGAAAACGTGCCGGCCGGACACCATGCGCCCAGAGACCCAAAGCGATATCGATGCGATCAAGCAGTCGATCGGACTGCTGAGGAGGCATCTTTGACGTCGACAAGTCGCAGAAGCGGCTCGCCGAGCTGAACCGCCAGGCCGAAGACCCGAACCTTTGGAACGATCAGGCGCGCGCGCAGCGCGTCATGCAGGAGCGGACCGCGCTCGAAGACAGCCTCAACTCGATCGGCCGCATCGAGCAGGAACTCGACGACCAGATCACCATGATCGAGCTCGGCGAAGCCGAGAAGGATGCCAAGGTCGTGGCCGAGGCCGAGGCCGCGCTCAAGAAGCTCAAGTCGGATGCCGAGCGCCGCGTGCTCGAGGCGCTGCTGTCGGGGGAAGCCGACGGCAACGACACGTTCCTCGAAGTCCACGCCGGGGCCGGCGGCACCGAAAGCCAGGACTGGGCGAACATGCTCTTGCGCATGTACGTGCGCTGGGCCGAGCAGCACGGCTACAAGGTCGAGTATCTCGAGGAGACGCCGGGCGAAGAGGCCGGCCTCAAGTCGGCAACCATCCGCATCAATGGCCGCAACGCCTACGGCTGGCTCAAGACCGAGGACGGCGTGCATCGCCTGGTGCGCATCTCGCCGTTCGATGCCAACGCCCGCCGCCACACTTCTTTCGCCAGTATCAACGCCTATCCGGTGGTCGACGACCGCATCAAGGTCGACATCAATGAATCCGACGTGCGCGTCGACACCATGCGGGCGGGCGGGGCCGGCGGGCAGCACGTGAACAAGACCGAATCCGCGGTCAGGCTCACCCACATGCCGACCAAGATCGTAGTCGTGTGCCAGAACGACCGCTCGCAGCACCGCAACCGCGCGCAGGCCTGGGACATGCTGCGCGCGCGCCTCTACGAGCGCGAATTGAAGTTGCGCGAGGAAAAAGCGGCGGCCGAGCAGGCCGCCAAGACCGACATCGGCTGGGGCCACCAGATCCGCTCCTACGTGCTGCAGCCCTACCAGATGGTGAAAGACCTGCGCACCGGCGTGGCGACCTCGAATACCGGGGATGTGCTCGACGGCGATCTCGACCGGTTCATGGAGGCGGCGCTCGCGCAGCGCGCGTTCGGCGGCGCGCCCGAGACGGTCGAGGACGTGGAGTAACCCCGTCATTGCGAGCGACCCGCCTTCGCTCGCCCGGCGAGCTACGGCGGGTTTGAGTCCGCCGAAGCGCGGAGCGCGAAGGCGGAAGCGAAGCAATCCAGGGGAACACGCGTAACTCCTGGATTGCTTCGTCGCGCTCCTCGCAATTACGACTAATCAGTCGTCAATTTTTCCGCGCCGCCGTGCGCTGCGCGATCGCCGCGACCGCTTTGTGAGCCGAGAGGATCGAGCCTTCCTGCCAACCCGGCACGTTGCTCAAATGCTCGCCGGCGAGGAACAGCGGTCCGTCCGGCTCGAGCAGTACCGGATAGGCGTTGCGCTTGTTCTCCTCGCTCCACTCGCACCAGCCGCCGTACGAGAACGGAACCCTGGCCCACGATACGGCAACCCCGCGAGAGACTTCCGCGGGATAATTCGCGTGCAGCTTCGCTCCTTGCGCGACGGCGAGGCGGATGCCCTCGGCCGGCGACAGGGCGGCGAGACGTCCCCCGATGTCCTGACTCCACACGTAGGCTCCGAGCACAATTCCGTCCGTGCCGTGGAAGTTCGTGGATGGATACCAGATCTGAGTAATGTCCTGGGTGGTCCAGGATATGCCGCCGTAGATTTGCTCGTCCTCTTCCCAGAAGCGGCGGCCGGAGTAGAAAGCGATCTTGGCTGCAGGGACGTAGTCGGCCGCGCCGGCTGCGATTGCCGCGCGGTGTTGCGGCGAGAAATCCACGTCCACGCGTGTGAGCGCCGGCAGCGGCAGGGTGATCAGCACGAATGCCGCCTCGACCGAGGTCTCCGCCCCGCTGCGGTCCTTGTAGACGACGCGCGCACCGCTTTCGCCCGAGCGGGCAACGCGCGTCACCGCCGCATTGTAGGTGATGACCTTGTCGAGCCGCCGCGCGAGCGCGGCGGCGACGCGGTCCATGCCGCCGACCGGCTGAAGCATGGTCGCGGCCTGGGCAAATCCGTCCGGGAAGCTGGTGACCGCCTGCCAGAACGGACTTTGCGTCAGGGTCTTGAGCGCAAGCGGCGAGCTGAGTTTGCCGAACTCGAGGCCGGCGCCCGGCAGGACGTCGTAGCCGGCGCGCGGAGAGCCGCGGTAGGCGAGGTCCTTGCCCAGCGCCCCGAACCCGCGCACGAACGCAAGCAGCTTGTCCTTGTCGATGTCGCCGATCGCTTCGTCGAGCGCGCCCTTGTCGAGTGCCTTGGCGAGAAGCTCCGCGAGGTGGCCGGCAATGTCGCCGCGCACCTGACGCTGGCGTACCGGCCTGCCGTCGAATGCCCGGTCGTGCTGCAGCAGCGCATTGCGATTGTCGTTGACGATCACCTCCAGCGGCACGGCGAACTCGCGGCAATAGGCGAGGATCGCGGCGTGGTGCTGCGGCAGGCGCGCGGGCCCGGCGTTGAAATAGAGGTGCTCGGCGCGTGCCCACTCGACCGTCTGGACGCTGTCGGTTTCTTCCACCCGGTCGCCACCTCGCAGGGTCCAGGCGCGCCCGCCCGGCCGGTCGCGCGCCTCGATGACGACGCACTCGTAGCCCGCCTTGCCGAGCTCGTAGGCGGCCGTGAGGCCGCCGATGCCGGCGCCGAGGATCACGACGCGCACCCCGCGGCCGGAGCCCGGGGCGAGTTGCGGCGGGCCGGCATAGGCGGCGGGAACCGGCAACAACCCCATCGCCGCCATGGTGTTGTAGACCGCCGCGTAGCCGCCGGCCTTGCCGACGAGATTGATGAAGCGCCGCCGGGTGAGGCGCCTTCGAGGGGCGATGTTCGTCATGACGATCGCCTTTGCGGGCGGACGCGCCGGGTCTGTGCCCTTGCCACTACCTGTGGCAGGGTATCATCAATTGAACAAAGGAGCCCGCCATGCTGACGACCACCCCGGCGAAGTCCGATCTGGACACTTTGCTTCACCTCAACGCCGACTATATTCGCTCGGTGCAGACGTCCGATGTGGGCCGGTTCGGTCAAATCCTTGGCGACGACTTCTTCTGCACCAATCCGGACGCATCGTTCGTCGATCGCGAAAATTTCCTCAAGCAAACCGCCCGGCCGGTCGCGATTGCTGAGCTTGCCGCTCACGACGTCAAGATACGCATGATCGGCGACTGCGCCATCATCCATGCGCGGACTACCTATCGGATGCCGGACGGACGAACGGGCGCGGGCCGCTACACCGACGTGTGGGCGCGGCGCAACGGGCAATGGCTCGCTGTTGCGGCCCACGTCACGCGCGGCTGACGTTGGTCTCGAGGAACCAGTTCGTGCAGCGAATAGTGAGTTGCGAATAGCGAGTGGCGAGGGGAAATAACTAAACCGGCAGGCTCGCTAGATCACCCCGCCGAGCCGCAGGCCGGCGCGCAGGAAGCGCTGCGGGTCCACGGCTTCGCCGTCGACGCGGGTCTCGTAGTGCAGGTGCGGGCCGGTGGAACGGCCGGTCGAGCCGAGCCGGCCGATGACCTGTCCGATCCGGACGGTCTGGCCCACCTCCACATCGATCGAGGATAGATGACCGTAGCGGGTGGAGAGCCCGTTGCCGTGGTCGATCTCGACCATCTTGCCGTAGCCGCCGCTCCAGCCGGTGTGGGTGACGGTTCCGGCGGCGGTGGCGCGGATGGGCTCGCCCATCTCGCCGCGGAAGTCGAGCCCGGTGTGCATCGCCGGGATGTGCAGGAACGGATCGACCCGCATGCCGAAGCCGGACGTCGTGTCGATTTCACCCGGCACCGGCTTGCGCACGGGGACGGTCGCGAGCGCGCGCGTGAGCCGATCGACCTGGCCGCGCGCGGCGCTGATGCGCAGCAATTGCCGCTCGAACGCCGCGTTCTCCGGGGTCAGCTTCGCCGGCACGAACGGGCCGCCGACCGCGCGCGGCGCGCCGCCGACCGGCAGCTTGCCGACTTCAAGCCCGAGGTCGCCGATCACGCGCCTGATGTGCCGCGCCTTGGCGTCGTAATTTTCTTCGAGCGTGTTGAGCATCGACTGCTGGCTTGCTTCCACGCGATCGAGCGAGCCTTGCAGGTGCGCCAGCGTCGCCGCGATGCCGCTGCCGCCGGTGCGAGAGCCGCCTGCGGGCGGCGCACGCAACTCGAGCCGCGCCTCGCGATCGGGCGGCGCCGTCAGGATGATGGGGTCGTTGATGGGCGAGGGTTTGAGCGATGGGATCGGCTTGTCGCCGGCGATCGGCGGCCGGTTCGTCGGCCTGATCGAGCCCGTGGCCATCTGGTCGGGCAGGCCGGAGAGCGCCGCGGCGCGTGATTCCAGCAGCGATTCCCGCCGCACCAGCTGTTCGAGCTTCTGCTCGTACTGCTCCTGGTCGAGCAGCTGGCGGCTCGCCAGGCGGTCGACCTGGGCGCGCAAGTCGGCGATGCGGTCCTCGTAGCCGTATTGCATCTGCGCCTGACGCGAGATCAGCCGGGTGAGAAGATCCTCGCGAAATGCGAAGTAGCTCGCGGTGCCGAGCGACCAGGCGGTCATCACCACCAGGGCGCCGACGATCGTCCAGAATGCGGTCGGGCCTAGCCGGACTTGGCGCGCGCCGTGGCCGAGGGTGTAAGCAGCGCTCGTCTTGAGCTGATGACGCGCGCCCGGCCCGCGCGGCGGCGCGCGCCCGTCGGCCGGACGGCTGCGATGATGCTCGCCGCGGTATTGGGACGGAACTCGGTCGGACATCGGCGCTCCGGCGGCGGCCGCGACAAACGGGTCCGACGCGATCGCGCGATTTCACCGGTGCATGGTTAATTTTCGGCAAATGGCAGGCGTGTGTCCCACGTCACCCT
>DASZJC010000226.1:0-2829 GCA_035948495.1 Xanthobacteraceae bacterium
CATGGCGCTCGACGGGCGCCGCGCGCTCGACATCCTGCGGCAAATCGGCGACCGCAACAGCAAACGCGAGTTCTACCTGAGCGATGCCGTCGAGATTGCCCGCGCCAAGGGCCTCGACGCGGTTGCGCTCGAAACCGAGGAGGACGAAGTGCGCGGGATCAACACGCGGGCCCAGCTCGCGGAGGCTGAAGGCGTGCTGCAGCAGCGGCTGCGCGCGGCGGCGATGGCGGGTGGGGCGACGCTGGTGGCGCCGGAGACGGTGTTCCTTGCCGCCGACACCAAGCTCGGCCGCGATGTCGTCGTCGAACCGTACGTGGTCTTCGGTCCCGGCGTCGTGGTCGAGGACGAAGCGGCGATCCGCTCGTTCTCGCATCTGGAAGGCGCTCATATCGGCAAGGGCGCGTCGGTCGGGCCGTTTGCGCGGCTGCGCCCGGGCACGCGCCTCGGCGCGAAGTCGCGGGTCGGCAATTTCGTCGAGGTGAAGGAGGCGGCGATCGAGGCGGGCGCCAAGGCCAACCATCTCGCCTACATCGGCGACGCCCGCGTGGGCGAGAACGCGAACGTCGGCGCCGGCACCATCACCTGCAACTACGATGGCGCCGCCAAGCACCGCACCGACATCGGCAAGGACGCGTTCATCGGCTCGAACTCGGCGCTGGTCGCGCCGGTCGCGATCGGGGAGGGCGCCTATATCGGATCGGGATCCGTCATCACCCGCGACGTGCCGGCGGGCGCCCTGGCGATCGGGCGTGGCCAACAGGTCGTCAAGGAGGGTTGGGCGGCGCGGCTCAAGGCCAAAAAACAAACGGGTAGGAAGCGCGCGCATGCCTCCGATTAACCATGCCGATGAACCATCAAGGCTTGCGCCTTGTCACACGTCGAAATGGATTGTGATTTCCGAGGTTTGTTAGGGCCGTTTAAACCGGCGAAGGGATAACTACACGCGGGGGTGGCTCTCTCATGTGCGGGATTATCGGAATTCTCGGCCGCGAGCCGGTCGCCGTTCAAATGGTCGATGCGCTCAAGCGCCTCGAATACCGCGGCTACGATTCGGCCGGCGTCGCCACCCTGGAGGGCGGGCGACTCACCCGCCGGCGCGCCGAGGGCAAGCTCAAGAACCTGGAGCAGCGCCTCGCGCGCGAACCCCTCGCCGGCACCAGCGGCATCGGGCATACGCGTTGGGCCACCCACGGCCGCCCGAATGAAACCAACGCCCATCCGCACGCCACCGACCGCGTGGCCGTGGTGCACAACGGCATCATTGAAAACTTCCGCGAACTGCGCGAGGAACTCGAGGCGAAGGGAGCGAAGTTCGCGACCGAAACCGATACCGAGGTCGTTGCCCACCTCGTCGCCGCCGAGATGAAGAACGGCCGTTCGCCGGCCGACGCGGTGGCGGCGGCGCTGCCGCGGCTGCGCGGCGCCTTTGCGCTCGCCTTTCTGTTCGACGGCGAAGACGATCTCCTGGTCGGGGCCCGCAAGGGCTCGCCGCTCGCGGTCGGATACGGCGAGGGCGAAATGTATCTCGGCTCGGACGCGATCGCGCTCGCCCCGTTCACCGATGCGGTCAGCTATCTCGACGACGGCGACTGGGTCGTGGTGCATCGCGGTGGCGCGCAGGTGCACGATGCGGGCGGCCAAATGGTGAAGCGCACGGTCATCAAGTCCTCGGCGTCCGCATTCCTGGTCGACAAGGGCAACCACCGCCATTTCATGGCCAAGGAAATCCACGAGCAGCCCGAAGTGGTCGGCCACACCCTTGCCAATTGCCTCGACATGACGGCGGAACGCGTCGCCCTGCCGATCGAGCTGCCGTTCGACTTCCGCAAGCTCGAGCGGGTGGCGATTTCCGCCTGCGGCACGGCTTATTACGCCGGGCTCATCGCCAAATACTGGTTCGAGCGCTTCGCCCGGCTTCCGGTCGAAATCGACGTCGCGTCGGAGTTCCGCTACCGCGAGGCGCCGTTGCGCAAGGGCGATCTGGCCGTGTTCGTCTCGCAGTCGGGCGAGACCGCCGACACGCTGGCGTCGCTGCGTTACGCGCGCGAGCAGAAGCAACACGTGCTCTCGGTGGTCAACGTGGCGACCTCGACCATCGCGCGCGAAAGCGACGTGGTTCTGCCGACCCTTGCCGGCCCGGAGATCGGCGTCGCCTCCACCAAGGCCTTCACCTGCCAGCTGGCCGCCTTGGCGTGCCTGACGATCGCCGCCGGCCGTGCCCGCGGGATTCTCTCCCGCGCCGACGAGCAAAAACTGGTGCGTGCGCTCATTGAGGTGCCACGCCACATGGCCGAGGCGCTGGCGATCGAACCCGCGATCGAGCATCTGGCGCGCGATCTCGCCAAGAGCCGCGACGTGCTCTACCTCGGCCGCGGCACCAGCTTTCCGATCGCGCTCGAAGGCGCGCTCAAGCTCAAGGAAATCTCCTACATCCACGCGGAAGGCTACGCGGCCGGCGAACTCAAGCATGGGCCGATCGCACTCATCGACGAGACGCTGCCGGTGATCGTCATCGCGCCTTACGACCGGGTGTTCGAAAAAACCATGTCCAACATGCAGGAGGTCGCGGCGCGCGGCGGCCGCATCATCCTGGTCACCGACCCCAAAGGCGCGCGCGAGGCTGCGATCGATTCGCTCGTGACCTTGACCTTACCGGACATGCCCGCAACGGTGACGCCGCTGGTCTACGCGATCCCGGTGCAGCTCATCGCCTACCATACGGCGGTGGTCATGGGGACCGACGTCGACCAGCCGCGCAACCTGGCAAAGTCGGTCACGGTCGAATGAATGCGGCCGCCCGCCGCAGTCGCGGAACGGCCCCACCATGCA
>DASZJC010000227.1:0-2294 GCA_035948495.1 Xanthobacteraceae bacterium
GCGGTCGTTCAGCGCGCCAAGGACTGCATCGCCGACACGGTCGCCGCGATCCTGTTCGGCTTCGACTTGCCGTGGAGCCGGATCGTCGTCGATTACGCCAAGCGCAACGGCGCGGGCGGCCGCAGCCGTATCCTCGGCGCCGGCGAGGTGCCGGTGCACGCGCCGTCAGCCGCGCTCGCCAACGGCGCGATCGCGCACGCGTTCGAAATGGACAATCTTACCCAGCCCAATTCCGGCTCGCATCCGGGCGCGACCACGTTCACGGCCGCGCTCGCCCTTGCCCAGGAGCGCGGATCAAGCGGGCGCGAGACCATCGCCGCCGTGGTCGCGGGCTGGGAAACGATGATCCGCATCGGCCGCGCCACCAAGCATTCGAACGAACGTCGCGGCTTCCACGCGCCCGGCACCACCGGTCCGTTCGGCGCCGCGGTCGCCTGCGGCCGGCTGATGCAATTCGATGCGGAGCGGATGACGAACGCGATCGGCATCGCCGCCTCCACCGCCGGCGGCCTGTTGGAGTTCGCCCGCTCGGGCACCGGCGCCATGGTCAAGCGCCTGCATCTCGGCCGCGCCGCCGAGGGCGGGGTGCTCGCCGCAAGCCTCGCGGCCGACGGATTCACCGGGCCGAACAGCGCGATCGAAGGGCAGGCAGGCTTCCTCAAGGTGTTCTGCAACGAATACGACATGGCCGAGCTGACCCGCGGGCTCGGTCGCCACTACGTCACCATGTCGATTTTGCTCAAGCGCTTTCCCGCGCACATCACGGCGCATACGCCGGTCCAGGCGATCGAGGAACTCACCGAGGCGCACGGATTTTCCGGCGCGGACGTGGCCTCGGTCAGCATCGCCGGCGAGGAGCGGGTGGCCAAGGTCAACAACATCCCGGCGCCGACCGACCTGATGATGGCCCAGTACAGCGTTCCGTTCTGCGTGGCGCTCGCGCTCTATCGCGACGCGCGCGATCCGCACTCGTTCAACGACGCGGCGCTGCGCGATCCCGACATCCGCGCGCTCGCCGCGCGCGTCACCATCACGGTCGATCCGGACGTCCATGCCCACGGAACGCTCGCCAGCACGGTGACGGTCGTGCTCAAGGACGGGCGCACGTTCGCGCACCGGGTCGAGTACTTCAAGGGAACGCCGAAAAACCCGCTTAATCCTGACGAGATGCGCGACAAGTTCCTGCGGCTGACGCGCAAGTACCGTGAAGGCGACATGACGCGGCTGTTCGCGCGCCTGCAGCAGCTCGAAACCGAGCCGGACCTCGAGTTTGTCAGCGCGGGACTGATGTAGTCGGGTGTTTGTCGGAGTGCCGTCAGACTCTCCCTCGTCATGCTCCGCGAAAGTGGGGCATCCAGTAAACACCGGCCGTCGTTTTGTTTGAACGATCTGTATTTACTGGATCGCCCGCTTTCGCGGGCGATGACGAGCGCGGATTATACGTTGATCCCCGCTTTCGCCAGAATCGCTCGCGCCCGCGCCCGGTCCTCATCCTCAATCACGAGGCGCTCGGCGAAATCCCGCCCGAGCGGGCGGGTGGCGTCGATCCCCATCTTGGTCAGGGTGAAATTCTCCGGGTCCGACACGGGGTCGAGCACCGCCCCCTTGGCGCCGGGGATGAGGACGATGTCTTTTTCCGCGCGCACCCGCGTGGCCACCGCCCACAGCACGTCGTTCATGTCGAAAATGTCGACGTCGTCGTCCACCACGATCACCTGCTTGGTGTAAAGCTCGGTGCCGAACGTCGCCATCATGGCCATCTGCGGCTCGCCGTCCGCGGTCTTCTTCATCGAGATGAACGCCATGAAAGCGCCGCAGGTGGTGTGCGGCACGTGCACGGCGCGCACGTTGGGCAAGTTGCGCCGCAGCGCGTTGAGAATCTCGCCTTCGCGGGTGATGCAGGAGACCTGGATGTGGTCGCGCGACATGCCGGAAACGACGCTGTGGTAGATGGCGTCGCCGCGCATGCGGATCCGGTGCGCCACGAACACGTTCTGGGTCGAGCGGTAGGAAGCGTAGCCGGTGAATTCGCCGAACGGGCCTTCCGGCTCGCGGGTGCCGGCGAGGATTTCCCCTTCGATGACGATCTCGGCGCCGGCCGGCACTTCGAGATCGGCGGTGCCGCAGCGGGCCAGCCGATAGGGCTCGCCGAACAGGCCGCCGATGATCTCGAATTTCCGCACGTTCGGGGGATAGGCGTAGACCATCGAGCCCATGTAGTGCAGCGGATGGATGCCGATGGTGATGACCGCGGGCAGGGGCTCGCCCCTTTCCTCGGCGCGGCGATGGTATTC
>DASZJC010000228.1:0-4945 GCA_035948495.1 Xanthobacteraceae bacterium
AACCAGGGAGTCGATCCGCGAGTGATGCTTCTATTATTCTTCTCGGAGTACCAAGGCCCTGACGGGAACCGGTATCTAAATAATATGTCTTGCGACCCCACGCACCGCACCAGCGCGGAAGGGCGGTGTTATAACCGGGTATACGATTATTTAGGTCCAATAAACCGGCTCGCGGTACCAAAGAGGCCGCTACGCGCAAGCGTCTATGTTGAGCTGACCCCGGTGGGAGGCGAATTGTCCGGAAAGTGGAGTTTGGACAACCTGGGAGATTTGAGCGGCTTGGACCCGAAGAAATACAAGCTGAAAAACAGGCAATTGTACGCGATTTCAGACCCGCAGCTGGCGCTCTGCTATGAGTTCAACCATCGACTCTACTCGGCTCTTTCGCGGTCTGGCGAGGCCTGCCCGAGCGACGAAGTTTTTGTCCACCCCGGACCCGAAAAGAAAGGCAAATCGCTGGCGATCCGATCGGTATACGATATCATTCAATACCTCGGCCAGGTTTTGAGGTTTCAAGAGGAAAGGGGCGAAAATCGTTGTGTTACGCTCGATGCGAAGGATAGGCATTGCGATTCCGGCGATGTCCTTTTCCAGGTCAATGCGCCGGGTGGCACACCTGTCGTTGCCACGAATTATGCCAATGGGCGTTACGCAATTTCTGCACGGGAGTGCACGAAGATTGCCAATGAACGTTGCGATCATTCCCTCGAGACGCTCGCCGTACTCGAGCTGCTGCTGAACGCGAACAAGGCGGCGAAGGACATACCCTCGACGCCGAGAGTGCAGGTTGTCCAGTAGGAAAGCCATCCTGCGGATGCGGAAGAGGGCGAAGCCGTCGAAGGCCGCGCGATCGTGACGTCCCCACCCTGCCCTCCCCCGCAAGCGGGGGATTTGTCGAGAGCCCTACCCCGCCCCCACCATCCCCAGCCACTCCTCCTCGCTCAGCACCTTAACCCCCAGTGCCTTCGCGTCGCGAAGCTTCGAGCCGGCGCCGGGGCCGGCGACCACGTAATCGGTCTTCTTCGACACCGAGCCGGCGACCTTGGCGCCGAGCCGCTCGGCCATGGCCTTGGCCTCGTCGCGCGTCATCTTCTCGAACGCGCCGGTGAACACCACGGTCTTGCCGGCGACGGCTGAATCCTTTGCCTGTTCGGCAGCGCGGATCGTCACTTGCCGGGTGAGCCGCTCCACGATGTCGCGATTGTGTTTTTCGCCGAAATATTTCGCCACGCTGTCGATCACGGTGTCGCCGATCTGGTCGAGCGCGTCCATCTCCTCGTTCGCCTCCTCGTCCCCGCGCGCGATCTTGCGGCATGCCTCCGCGAACGCGTCCCACGTGCCGTAGCCGCGCGCCAGCGCGAGCGCGGTCGTGTCTCCGACATGCCGCATGCCGAGCGCGTAGATGAAGCGATCGAGCGGAATGTTTCGCCGCGCCCCGATCGAATTGAACAGGTTCCGCACCGACGTCTCGCCATAGCCTTCCTCGTCTTCGAGGCGGATCTTGGCGTTGCGCCGATCGAGCGTGAAAATATCGGCCGGCTCCTTGACCCACCCGCGCTCGAAGAACAGTTCGATCTGCTTGTCACCGAGCCCTTCGATATCGAAGGCCCGCCGCGAGGCGAAATGCTTGAGATGCTCGATCTTCTGGTACGGGCACGCGAATTCGCCGGAACAGCGGAAGCGCACGCCCTCCTCGCCCGCCGTGTTGATCTCGCGCACGACCGGCGTATGCAGCGGGCACGGGCATCGGGTCGGAAAGCGGTACGGCTCGACCCCTCGTGGCTTTTCGGTCACCACGCGGAGCACCTGCGGGATCACGTCGCCGGCGCGCTGGATTTCCACGGTGTCGCCGATGCGCACGTCGAGCCGGGCGATCTCGTCGGCATTGTGCAGCGTCGCGTTCTGCACCACCACGCCGCCGACCGTCACCGGCTCGAGCTTGGCCACCGGGGTCAATGCGCCGGTACGGCCGACCTGGATGTCGATATCCTTGACGACGGTCACCGCCTTTTCGGCGGGGAATTTGTGCGCGACCGCCCAGCGCGGCGTGCGCGATACGAAGCCCAGGCGCTCCTGCCAGTCGACGCGGTCGAGCTTGTAGACGACACCATCAATGTCGTAATCGAGCTCGCCGCGGCGCAGTTCGATCTGGTGATGGAAGGCGAGGAGTTCGTCGGCCGAGCGGCAGATTTTCGTCAGCGGATTGGTTTTGAAGCCGCGGGATTCGAGCCACTTGATCATGCCGGACTGCTTGTCGGCCGGCATCGCGCTCATCTCGCCCCACCCGTAGCCGAAGAAGCCGAGCGGTCGCGACGCCGTGATCGCCGGGTCCTTCTGGCGCAGCGACCCGGCCGCCGAGTTGCGCGGATTGGCGAAAATCTGTCCGCCGGTCTCGACCTGGCGCTTGTTGAGCGCCAGAAACGCATGCTTGGTCATGTAGATTTCGCCGCGCACCTCGCACACGTCGGGAATGTGCCGGCCTTTGAGCCGCTTCGGCACGTCATCGAGGGTACGGATGTTGGCGGTGACGTCCTCGCCCTCGGTGCCGTCGCCGCGCGTCGCACCGGTCACCAATTCCCCGCCCTCGTAGCGCAGCGACATCGACAAGCCGTCGATCTTGGGCTCGGCCGAGAACGCGATCGGCTCGTCGGCGGAGAGCCGCAGGAAGCGGCGGATGCGCTCGACAAAGTCGCGCACGTCCTCTTCGCTGAACGCATTGTCGAGCGAGAGCATCGGCACGCGGTGACGCGCCTTGGCAAAACCGCGCGCCGGCGCCGCGCCGACCCGGCGCGACGGGGAGTCCGCGCGCACGAGGTCGGGAAAGCGCGTCTCGATTTCCTCGTTGCGCCGGCGCAGCGCGTCGTAGACGGCGTCCGAAACGGTCGGCGCGTCTTCCTGGTAGTAGCGCCGGTCGTGCGCGGCGATCTCCGCGGCGAGGCGCCTGAGTTCGCTCTTCGCCTGAGCTTCGGTGAGCGCCTTGACGGCGATGTGGGTCGTGTCGCGAGCGGGCATGAAGGGTTCTTCTTAATCCCTCCCCTGCAAGGAGAGGGATGAACGTTACCCCGCGGCGGCGCGGATGAGGCGTTCGGCGGCGGCGCGCGCCTCCTCGGTGATCTCGGCGCCGGCGAGCATGCGGGCGATCTCCTCGCGCCGGCGCTCGGCGGCGACCTCGCTCACCCGGGTGGCGACGCGCCTGCCGCGGTCGAGCGTGTCCTTGGATATCAGATAGTGCCGGTCGGCGCGGGCCGCGACCTGCGGCGCGTGGGTCACCGCCACCACCTGGACGCGGGACGCAAGCCGCGCCAGGCGCACGCCGATGGCGTCGGCCACCGCCCCGCCCACCCCGGTGTCGACCTCGTCGAAGATCAGGGTCGGGGCGGAGCCGCGGTCGTAGAGCACGACCTTGAGGGCCAGAAGAAACCGCGCCAGTTCGCCGCCCGAGGCGACCCGCATCAGCGGTCCCGGCCGGGTGCCCGGATTAGTCTGCACCCAGAACTCAACCCGATCGATGCCGCCCGGGCCGGCGGCCGCGGGCTCGCTGGCGATCTCGGTCGAGAACCGCGCGCGCTCGAGCTTGAGCGGCTTGAGCTCGGCGGTGACCGCCTTGTCGAGCTTCGCTCCGGCGCGGCGGCGCGCGGCGGAGAGCGCGGCGGCGCGTTCGCGGTAGAGTCCCTCGGCCTCACGCGCCCGCGCTTCCAGCCGGCCGAGTTCCTCGGCGCCGGCGTCGAGCGCCGCGAGATCGGCGGCGTAGCGCGCCGCCAGCGCCGCCAGCTCGTCGACCGCGACGTTGTACTTGCGCCCGGCCGCGCGCAACGCGAACAGGCGCTCCTCGAGCCGCTCCAGCTCGCGCGGATCATGATCGGCCGCGCGCAGCGCCGTCTCGAGATGCGCGCGCGCGTCCTCAAGCGCGTGGAGCGCCGTGTCGAGCGCCTTGACGGCCGGCTCGACCAAGGCCGGCGCCTGCGCGGCGCGGCGCTCCAAGCGACGCACGGCCGCCGCCAGCATCGGCACCGCCGAGCGGCCGCCGGCAACCGCCTCGTGCGCATCGCGCAGGTCGTCCGCGACCTTTTCGGCCTGCATCATCGTGGCGCGCCGGGCGGCAAGCGCCGTCTCCTCGCCGGCCGTCGGCGCGAGGGCGTTGAGCTCCGCGACCGCATGACGCAGCCAGTCGGCCTCGCGGCGCGCCTGATCGACCCGGCGGCGGTGGGCCTCGAATGCATCCGCCGCCGCCCGCCAATCGCCCCACGCCCGGCCGGTCGCGGCAACGTCATCCTCGAGGCCGCCATAGGCATCGAGCAGCATGCGGTGGGTGGCCACGTCGACCAGCGCCCGCTCGTCGTGCTGGCCGTGGATTTCGACGAGAGCCGCGCCGAGGCTCTTGAGCACCTGGACGCTGACCGGCTGGTCGTTGACGAAGGCGCGGGTGCGGCCGTCGGCGAGCTGGACGCGGCGCAGGATCAGTTCGTCGTCGGCCGGGATGTCGTTTGCCGCCAGGATCGACCAGGCCGGATGGCCGGGCGCGACGTCGAACGCGGCGGTCACCTGACCCTGCTCGGCGCCGTGGCGCACCAAGCTCGCGTCGCCGCGAGCGCCGAGCGCGAGCGCGAACGCATCGAGCAGGATGGATTTGCCGGCGCCGGTTTCGCCGGTGAGCACCGAGAGGCCGGACACGAAGTCGATGTCGAGCCGCTCGATCAGGACGATGTCGCGGATCGAAAGCCGGGCCAGCATGCCCCTCAGCGCCTGTCGTTATTTATGGAGCACGATCTTTTCCGAAACCCGGTACCCGCTTTTCGGGATCGTGCTCTAGTGTCCCGATTCCGAAGTTCGCATAACCTTGCTGACCCTCTGATGCGAACTTCGGAATCAAAGGGACACTAGCAACTCTATGATTCTAGTGCCGCTTTTGAACCCGAAGTTCGCAACCGTACTTGCGGCAATGTGA
>DASZJC010000229.1:0-1973 GCA_035948495.1 Xanthobacteraceae bacterium
CGAGGGCGAGCCCGCGCCGCAGCCATGCCGATTCGCCGATCCGTCCCGTCCCCGACATCCCTGCTCCCACCAGCAGCGGCGCTCGAGTTGCCCCAACGCCCGGGAGAAAATGGGGGGATTGTGGTAAAAGGAAGGTTACCGCTGAATCCCTCCCCCGAAGGGGGAGGGTGGCCGCCGAAGGCGGCCGGGTGGGGGCGCCACGAGTCCCAATCGTTCGATTGTCGCGAATCGCGACCACTTGCGCTCTTCGCCCTTGAGAGTCTGATGCAGTGTCGCTTGCGGCGCGTACCCCACCCGGCCGCGCACTATGCGCGCGGCCACCCTCCCCGTTCCGGGGAGGGATAAGAAAGAATCACCCCGCCCGCGCGATATGCCGCCTGCGGATGCGGCGCACCACCCACCAGATCACCAGCACCGTGACCGGCACCAGCGCCGCGGTCGCGTAGGGCGGATCGACCGGCAGGCCGGCGTCGTGCGCCGCCTTCACGACGTAGCCGAGGAGCCCGATCACGTAGTAGCTGATGGCCGCGACCGAGAGGCCCTCGACCGTCGCCTGCATGCGCAGCTGCAGCCGCGTGCGCTCGTTCATCGATTGCAGCAGGTTGCGGTTCTGCTGCTCGAGCTCGACGTCGACGCGGGTGCGCAAGAGGTTGGCGGCGCGGGCGAGCTTGGTCGAGAGATTCGCCTGCCGCTCCTCGACCGTCGTGCAGGTGCGCATGGCCGGCGCCATGCGCCGCGCCAGGAACGACGACCAGGTCGGATAGGCGCCGACCGGCCGTTCGCCGATCGTGTGCAGGCGCAGCTGCACGATCTCGTTATAGGCGCGGCTGGCGCCGAAGCGGAACAGGCTCGCGGCGCCGCCCGCTTCCAGCTCCGCGGCGAGCGCGGTCAATTCGTCGAGCAGGCGGTGGTTGGCGGTGAGCCCTTCGGTGCGCCGCATCTGCTCGGTCAGTTCGGCGAGCCGCTTCTCGATGCGGCCGACCGAGGGCGCGAGCCGCTGCGCCTCGGGCAGGCCGAGCAGCGCGAGGGTGCGATAGGTCTCCGCCTCGATCACCCGCTGCACCAGCGCGCCGGCGCGCTCCGGGCCGAGGCCGCGATCGACGACGAGAATCCGCACGAAGCCGGCCGGGTCGCTCTTGAAGTCGGTGGCGATCAGCGCGGCGCTGTCCCCGGTCTCGAACGCCGCAAGGCTGGCGCGATCAAACAAACGCTCGGGCGCGAGGCTCTCGATGCCGTCGGCGAGGAGATGCAGGTCGAGCGCGACCAGCGCCGGCCCCGGCTGCGGCACGAGGCCCATGGGCGCGGCGAGGGTGGAGGCTGGCGGATGGAACGGCGCGGCGCCCGACGCAGGCTCCTGCGCCGGCAGCTCCCAGGTATAGGTCGTGAACTCGGAGTGCTGCTCCCAGCGCAGCGCGGTGCCGCCGAACGCGACGAGGTGATGCTTGTCGGACGGCTTCGGCGCCGTTAGCCCGCGCCGCGCGCAGAAGTCGGCGAGAGCCGTCCGGTCGGCTTCCCCGCGCTCGGCCCCGGTGTCGAAGGCGAAGTGGAGCACGCGCCGCGGCGTCTCGATCGGCGTGAACGGGCGGGCATGCACCTCGCTTAAGACCGCGGCGCGCAGCCGGTGCGGCTTGAGCCGGGCGCCGCCGCCTTCGCCGATGGTGATCTCTGCGCTCACGGGCATCCCGGTGGCACGCAGGGGCGGCTTTGACAAGGCTGCGTCCGAGCGGTGCCGAAGGAATAGGCGCGGGCCTGATGGAAAATTGAGCTACCTTCCCAGCCATGGCCGCAAGCAACTGAACGCAAAACACAAAACGCCTGCTGGTGATCCAGCTCGGGTGGCACGGGCGTTGCAAACCCCCGGGCGACGGCCTGTTGAACTTCATTGCTTCGCGAGGGAGAGACCGATGACACGTGCCGACCTGACCGAAAAGATCCTCGACATCAAGCGCGAGAAGGGCTGGAGCTGGAAGCAC
>DASZJC010000230.1:0-7753 GCA_035948495.1 Xanthobacteraceae bacterium
ATATGCGGCTCGACGGGGAAGTCTCGGCCGACGACGGCAGGGCCCTTCTTCAGTTGCTGGGGCTCGACCGCGGCGTTGTCGTCGACAACCAGCCCGGGCGTCTGAGCTTCGTGGGGCAGGGCGCCTTGAACGGCCCACTTCGCGTTGAGGTCAAGCTGGCGGCGGGCGGCCTTGCCGCGAGCGCAAACGGAACGGCGCACCTGTTCGGGGCGGAGGCCCCGGCTGGCGTCCTCGACGTCACGCTCTCGGCTGCCGACCTGCGGCTGCCCCGCCGCGAGGCGGCCCAGGATTCGCAAGACAAGCTGCCGGTCGCTCTCACGGCCCGGCTGACCGCCGCGCCAGGGGCGCTCACCCTCGACGATCTCGCCGGGACGGTTGCGGGGACCCCGGTACACGGACGCCTTGCGGCAGCGCTCGGCGCGCCGGTCAGGATCGACGGGCGGCTCGATGCGGACAGCGCGGACGTGCCGGCGCTGCTGGCAGCGGCGATCGGCGCTCCGGCGCAGGGCTCCCTGCGCGGCGAGACGGCATTCGCGTCCGAACCGTTCGGGTCCGGCCTGTTCGATGTGGCGCGCGGACGCGTGCGGCTCGGCGTGTCCCGTGCCGCCCTGACGCCGGGGCTCGCCGTCCGGCAGGTTCGGGTCGATGTGAGCATGGGCGACGGCGAGATTGGGCTTGAGGACATCGAGGGCGACTTGGCTGCCGGGCGATTGACCGGCGCCATGACGTTGCGCCGCGTCGGGGACGGCGTCGCGATGCATGGGCGCCTCGCCCTTGCCGACGCCGATGCCGCCGCAATGCTGCCGGGCGAGGGCCGTGCCGCCCTGGCCGGCCGGCTCACCGTTCAGGTCGAGGCTGACGGGACCGGCGTGAGCCTGGCGACGTTGGTCGGTTCTTTGACCGGAACCGGCAGCGCGACGCTCGCGGCCGCCGAGATCGCGGGCTTCGACCCCGACGCGTTCAACGAGGTGATCCGCGCCATCGATCAGGAATCGTCCATCGATGCGGCCAAGGTGCGCGATATCGCCGCCGCCGCCCTTGACCGCGGCAGCCTCCGGGTGGCGCGGGCAGATGCGGCCTTCAGTATCGCGGCGGGCGAGGTGCGCATGGGCACCGCGATACTGCATGGCGACGGTGCCGACCTGAGTGCGACCGGTCATTTTGGTCTTGCCGATCGGCAAGTCGACGCGCGGTTGACCTTCTCCGGGCCGGCCCCCGTCGGCAACGCGGCCGGGCGGCCGGAGGTCTATGTGGCGGTGCGCGGCCCGATCGGGGCAACCCAGCGGACGCTCGACGCGACCGCCCTTTCGGCATGGCTCACGTTGCGCGCGGTGGACCGCGAGGCCAAGCGCATCGATGCGATTGAAGCGGCGGCGCGCGATTCGGCAACGAACCCGGGCGAGGCGCCGCCGACGGCGAGCGGAACTGCGGCGTCCGCCCGGCCATCGCCCGCCACGCCGCGACCGATACCCCCTGCGCGCCGCCGGCCGGCAAGTCCGCCGATCCGCCCGGAAGCCTCCGCCGCGCCCGCGCCCGCGGCTGCCCCGACGTTGCCGCCGCCGATCAACATCCGCCCGGCCCCCAGCGCGGGTGGGAACCAGACGCGACCGAAGACGCCCGGGTCCGCCGGCAATCCGCCGAGAAGCGCCCCCGCGCGCCCGCCCGCGGACGCGGCCCCCGCCGAGGAACGTTCGCTGCTGGACCGGCTATTCGGTTCGCAACGTTGACGGCGCGAGCGGCGGCGCCGATTCACGCGACCCGTTGCTCCCTGCCTGGGAGCGGTAGTGATCGAGCACGAACAGCCGGATGGCGGAGGAGAGATTCCCCTGCCGCCGGCCTCCGTCGATGGTCGCGACTAGATCGGAGAGCGTCATGTTGCGCGCCGAGGCAATTTCCTTCAGGCCCTTCCAGAAGGCATCCTCGAGACTGACGCTGGTCTTGTGCCCGGCTATGACAATCGAGCGTTTGACGACCGGCGATTTCATCGACCGTCCTCCGTTTCGGTGCGATGCGCATCGAGTTCACGGCGCGCCTTGTCGGCCCGCGCCTCCTCGAGCGCACGCTCGGCCTTCGAGCGGCCATGGGCGAGGCGGTTCTCTGCGGCGCGAACGGCGTCCTGGCGTCGTTTGGCTGCTTTGCGGGCCGTCCGCAGATTGACAATTTCGCCCATAATTCCGCTCGACGTGCGGCCGCGCTGCCTCAGGGCTCAATCGGACAACGGGCGCCAAGGGTTAGGGTTCCGGATACCACCTCCCTGAATTTCGGTAGGGTGATACAGGAATAACCCCAGGAAAAGCCAGATTTTGTCGGGATGCCGGCTTCTACACGGTTAGTTGACCCGCTTTCGCCTGCCCGCTGACGGCCGATGCCCAAAAGCCTTCGGTTGCCCGGCTCAGCCCGGCCGCGTCATCCGCTCCGGCCGCACCAGCCGGTCGAACTCCTCGGCTGAAACGAAGCCCAGGCGAACGGCCTCCTCGCGCAGCGTGGTCCCGTTGGCATGGGCGGCCTTGGCGATCTTGGCCGCGTTGTCATAGCCGATCTTCGGCGTCAGCGCGGTGACCAGCATCAGCGAGCGCCGCATCAGTTCGCCGATGTGCGCTTCGTCGGCGCGCAGCCCCGCGACGCAATGGTCGGCAAACGAGCGGGCGGCATCGGCGAGGAGCCGGATCGATTGCAGCATGTTGTAGACCAGCACGGGCTTGAAGACGTTGAGCTCCAGATGGCCCTGGCTGGCCGCGACGGTGACGGACGTGTGATTGCCGAACACCCGGCAGCAGACCATGGTCAGCGCCTCGGCCTGGGTCGGATTGACTTTGCCGGGCATGATCGAGGAGCCCGGCTCGTTCTCCGGAAGGATGAGTTCGCCCAGTCCCGAGCGCGGACCGGAACCGAGCAGCCGGATGTCGTTGGCGATCTTGAACAGGCCGGCGGCGAGCGCATCGAGCGCGCCGTGCACGGCCGCGTAACCGTCATGCGCCGCCAGCGCCGCGAACTTGTTGGACGCGGACACGAAGGGCAGGCCGGTCACCTGCGCGACCCGCTTGGCGAAGGCACGGGCGAACTGCGGCTTGCTGTTGAGCCCGGTGCCGACCGCGGTGCCGCCCTGGGCGAGCGGGTAAAGTTCCTTGAGCGCCGCGTTCACGCGGGCGGCGCCGGAACTCACCTGCGCCGCGTAGCCGGAGAATTCCTGCCCCAAGGTGAGCGGCGTCGCGTCCTGCAAATGGGTGCGGCCGATCTTGACGATCGGCGCGAAGTCCTTGGCTTTGCGCTCGAGCGCCGCCTGGAGGTGGGCGAGCGCCGGCAGCAGGTCGTGGACGATGTCCTGCGCGGCCGCGATGTGCATGGCGGTCGGAAAGCAGTCGTTCGAAGACTGGCTCAGGTTGACGTGATCGTTGGGGTGCACCGGCGCCTTGGCGCCGAGCTTGCCGCCGAGCAGCTCGTTGGCGCGATTGGCGATAACCTCGTTGACGTTCATGTTGGTCTGGGTGCCGGAGCCGGTCTGCCACACGACCAAGGGGAAATGATCGTCGAGGGCGCCGTCGATGACCTCGTGCGCCGCCTTGACGATGGCGCGCATTCGCCGCGCGTCCAGCAGCCCGAGCGCGTGATTCACCTCGGCTGCCGCTCGCTTGACGATGGCCAGCGCGCGGATCACCGGCGCCGGCATGCGCTCCGTGCCGATGCGGAAGTTCTCCAGCGACCGCTGCGTCTGCGCCCCCCAATAGCGATCCGCCGGGACCTGAATGGGTCCGAAGCTGTCGGTCTCGGTGCGCGTGCTGGCCATGGCGATCTGCTCTGCGGCTGCCCGGAGCATGGATAATATGTTCCCGCCGCGGCCGCAGCGAGTGGGCGAGGCCGGATGATCGGCGCTGAAAGTGCCGGGCTCCGCGAAGTGCGCGCTACTTCTTGCGGAAGCGATCGAGCCGCACGACTTCGGCGCCGCCGTCCGGCTTGCGCGGCGCATCGCCTTCCGCTGCCGGCTCGGTCGATTTCGCCGGCGCCTCCGGGGTTGCCGCCGCGCTCGCCGCCGGGGGCGCGGCCGGCTTGCCGGCGGGCAAGGGCTTGGCCGGCGCCTTGTCCCCGTCGGCCGATGCCGCCGGAGCGCCTACCTTGGTGCTCGCCTCATCCGCCGCCTCGGTCGTCTCGAACTGCAATCCGAACTGCACCGAGGGATCGAAGAAGCGTTTGATGGCGTCGAACGGCACCACCAGGTGCTCGTTCACGCCGCTGAACGACAGGCTGACCTCGAACGCCTGCTCGCCGACCGAAAGGCCGTGGAACTGATGCTGGAGGACGATGGTGATCTCCTCCGGATATTGGGCGCGCAGCCGCTTGGACATGCGTACCCCCGGTGCGCCGGTGCCGAACGAAATGTAGAAATGATGGTCGCCCGGCAGGCCGCCCTTGGCGGCGTCCTGCAGCACCCGGCGCAGCACCGAGCGCAAGGCCTCCTGGGTCAATAGATCGTAACGGATGTGATCGACCGACATGGCTCGGCTGCTGTCATCAGAATCACATTGAACGGAATCTAACGCCTGGCGCGAGGAACGCCAGCCCGGCATGCGATGTTCGCGCGGGAGTTAAGTGGGGGCTTCTGTTGCCAGGTGCCCCCGGACCCCGCCTGACGCTGCTAAGACGTCAGGGCTTCGATCGGTCTTTCAAACCGCGTTACGCGGCCTGAGCAACCGGAGCATAGTTGTCATTGGCAACTATGAGTTTGGCCCGATAACGTCGGAACCATCCCGGGCAAAAAGCGCGCCCTTTACGCCCTCGTCGATCCTATTTCGCCCCCGCCGAAACCCGGCTGCCGCGGTCCGGGCTTGGGTGGAGGCGCCGGGTACTGCCCCCGGGTCCGAAGGGTTTATTACGACGGCCGTTTATCGCCATAGCCGGCTTGCGCCGGCATCCCCAATATAGGCTGCGAAGGTTGACGAAAAAAGAGCGCTCTTGTGCCTCGCCGGGGGTAATCTCGCGGGGCGAGCGCCCCGATTCCCGGGTCCGCGGCCGCTCGCGGCGGTGACCCATGCGGCAATACCTCGACCTGATGGAGCGGATTCTCGGCCACGGGGCGCAAAAACGCGACCGCACCGGCACCGGCACGCTGTCGATCTTCGGCCATCAAATGCGCTTCGACCTCGGCCAAGGCTTCCCGCTCGTCACCACCAAGAAGCTGCACATGAAGTCGATCGTCTACGAGCTGCTGTGGTTCCTGCGCGGCGACACCAACGTCAAATACCTCAACGACCACGGCGTCTCGATCTGGGACGAATGGGCCGACGAGCGCGGCGACCTCGGGCCGGTCTACGGCCAGCAGTGGCGGTCATGGCCGGCGGCGGACGGCAGCACCATCGATCAGATGGCCGGCGTCGTCGCGGCGATCCGCCGCAATCCGGACTCGCGGCGCCTCATCGTAAGCGCCTGGAACCCGGCCGAGGTCGACAAGATGGCGCTGCCGCCGTGCCACTGCCTGTTCCAGTTTTACGTCGCGCAAGGGCGGCTGTCGTGCCAGATGTACCAGCGCTCGGCCGACGTGTTCCTGGGCGTGCCGTTCAACATCGCGTCTTACGCGCTGCTCACGTTGATGGTGGCGCAAGTGAGCGAGCTTGAGCCGGGCGAGTTCGTCCACACGCTGGGCGACGCGCACCTTTATTTGAACCATCTGGAGCAGGCGCGGCTTCAGCTCGCGCGCTCGCCGCGACGGCTGCCGACGATGCGGCTCAATCGGAGCGTCAAGGACCTGTTCGGCTTCCGCTACGAGGACTTCGTGCTCGAAGGCTACGAGCCGCATCCGCACATCAAAGCGAAGGTGGCCGTGTGAGCGATGAGCCGCGGGGCGGCGCCGCGCGGCCTGCGCCGCGGGCGCGCCCGATCGCCCTCGTTCTGGTCGCCGCGATTGCGGAAAACGGCGTGATCGGCCGTGACAACGCCATGCCGTGGCGGCTGAGATCGGATCTGCGCCGCTTTCGCGCGCGCACCTGGGGCAAGCCCGTCGTGATGGGGCGCAAGACATTCCTGTCAATCGGCAAGCCGCTTGCAGGACGCACCAACATCGTGGTCAGCCGCGACCGCAATTTTTCCGCGCCCGGCGTCGTCGTGGCGGCGGATCTCCGCGCGGCTCTCGAGGCCGCGCGCGGCGATGCCTTGCGCCGCGGCGCCGAGGCGATCGTCGTCATCGGCGGCGCCGAGATCTATGCGCAGACCCTGCCGATCGCCGACCGTCTCGACATCACCCTGGTCGCGGCGCGTCCGGACGGAAACATCCGCTTTCCGCCGATAGATCCGCAGGTGTGGCGCGAGGTCGACCGCAGCGAACACCCGGCCGGTCCCGACGACAGCGCGAGCTTCTCGTTCATCACGTACGAACGCGCCGCGCGCAAAGCGGATCGAATCTGAGGCTATTGGATTTGGCTGCTTCACGTTCCCGCGGAGGCAGCGCGTCACGAACGCGCGTTGTAAGGGCTTGACGGCTCCCCTATAACCCCGCCCGGGGTACCTGCCCGGCGCCAACAGCCGGCGATCGAGGAGAGATCCTATGCCGTGGAGCAATCAGGGCGGCGGACCCTGGGGTTCGGGGTCGAAGGGACCGTGGGGGTCCGGCCCGCAATCGGGCGGACCGTCGCCGCCCGATCTCGAGGAGTTGCTGCGGCGCAGCCAGGACAAGCTCAAGACCGTGCTGCCCGGCGGGCTCGGCGGCAAAGGCCTCCTGCTGGTCGCCCTGGTCGTGGCGGCGATCTGGGGATTCTCCGGCTTCTTCCGGGTCGAGCCTGACGAGCGCGGCGTGGTGCTGCGGTTCGGCAAATATGCCTGGGACGCCAATCCCGGATTGAACTATCACTTGCCCTACCCGATCGAAACCGTGCTCATCCCGAAGGTCACCCGCGTCAACCGCATCGACGTCGGCATGCGGTTCGTCGACGACAGCCGCCGCGGCGCCAGCATGCGCGACATACCCGAAGAGAGCTTGATGCTCACCGGCGACGAGAACATCGTCGACGTCGACTTCTCGGTCTTCTGGCTGGTCAAGCCGGACGGCGTGAGCCAGTACCTGTTCAACATCAACGATCCCGAAGGCACCGTGAAGGCGGTGGCCGAAAGCGCGATGCGCGAGGTGGTCGGCCGCTCGCAAATCGAGCCGATCCTCACCGGTGCCCGCCAGACCATCGAAGGCGCGGTGCAGGAGCTGATG
Organism: Xanthobacteraceae bacterium; assembly: GCA_035948495.1. Lineage (GTDB taxonomy): Bacteria > Pseudomonadota > Alphaproteobacteria > Rhizobiales > Xanthobacteraceae > AP-16. The sequence continues at coordinate 7,187 of DASZJC010000230.1, forward strand.
CAGCGTACGCTCGACCACTACGGTGCCGGCGTGCAAATAAGCCAGGTGCAGCTGCAGAAGGTCGATCCGCCCGCGCAGGTGATCGATTCCTTCCGCGACGTGCAGGCGGCGCGCGCCGACGCGGAGCGCGCCCAGAACGAGGCGCAGACCTACGCCAACCGCGTGGTGCCGGAGGCGCGCGGCCGGGTGGCCCAGATCACCCAGGCCGCCGAGGCCTACCGCGAGCAGACCGTCGCCGAGGCGACCGGCCAGGCGGCGCGGTTCCTCAAGGTCTACGAGGAATACAAGAAGGCGCCGGACGTCACCCGCCAGCGGCTTTATCTCGAGACCATGGAGCGCCTGTTCGGCGGGACCGACAAGATCATCCTCGATCCGGGCACCGGCGGAGCGGGCGTGGTCCCCTACCTGCCGCTCAATGAGCTGACGCATCGGCCGGCGCCTCCCGCCGGCGCGCAAACGGGAGGCACGCGATGAGGTTCGGTTTTGCCGGCGGCATCGTCGCCGTCCTCGTCCTGGTTCTGATGATCCTGGGCTACGGCTCGCTGTTCACCGTCTATCAGACCAAAC
>DASZJC010000231.1:0-7468 GCA_035948495.1 Xanthobacteraceae bacterium
CCCAGGACGAAGAGTTGGTTGCGCAATACCCAGCGAAGGCTGCGGGCGTATCCCCGATAGAGCAGATCAAAGCCGCGCTCGCTCAAAAGGTAGAGCCAGTTGTGCGTCTGGCCGCTCTCATGCTTCAGCAGCTTCGAACACATGGTCGGCGTGGTGGTGAGCGAAACAATCATGGATATGGCCACAGCCACGCTCAAGGTGATGGCGAACTCGCGAAACATGCGGCCGACGATCCCGGTCATGAACAGAAGCGGGATGAAGACGGCGATCAGCGACAGCGTCAGCGATATGACCGTGAAGCCGATCTCGCGGGCGCCCTCGAGCGCGGCCTCGAAGCCGCTTTCGCCCTCCTCCATGTGGCGCACGATGTTCTCGATCATCACGATGGCGTCGTCGACCACGAAGCCGGTGCCTATGGTCAGCGCCATGAGCGACAGGTTGTCGAGGCTGAACCCGCAGAACCACATCACCCCGAAGGTCGCGATCAAAGACAGGGGAAGCGCCACGCCCGCTATGATCGTGGCCCGTATCGTGCGCAGGAAGATGAGCACCACCAGCACGACGAGAACGACCGCGAGGATCAGGGTGAACTGGACGTCGCGGATCGAGGCGCGGATGGTGCCGGTGCGGTCGTGCACGACGGTCAGGTGCGCGTCGGCCGGCATGGCGCGCTGCATGCGCGGCAGTTCCTTGAGCACCAGCTTGACGGTCTCGATGACGTTGGCGCCGGGCTGCCGCTGCACGTCGATGATCACCGCGGGAACGCCCTGGAACCAGCCGGCGACCTTGGTGTTCTCCAGCCCGTCGACCACGTGGGCGACGTCGCTCAGCAGCACCGGGGCGCCGTTGCGATAGGCGACCACCACCTGTTTGTAGGCATCGGCGGCGGAAATCTGGTCGTTGCTGGCAATGGTGAAGGATTGCTGCGCGCCGTCGAACGAGCCCTTGGGGCCGGCGACGTTGGCGAGCCCGATGGCGCCGCGCAGGTCCTCCATGCCGAGCCCGTAACTGGCAAGCCGGGCGAAGTCCGCCTGGATGCGCACCGCCGGGCGGATGCCGCCCTCGATCGACACGTGGCCGACGCCAGAGAGCTGGCTCAGCCGTTGCGCCAGCAGCGTGTCGGCGAAGTTGCTCAATTCGCGCAGCGAGATGGTCTGCGAGGTGAGCGCGAGCGTGATGATCGGCGCATCCGCCGGGTTCACCTTCGAGTAGACCGGCGGATAGGGCAGGTTCTTCGGCAGCGTCGATCCGGCCGCGTTGATCGCCGCCTGGACGTCCTGGGCCGCCCCGTCGATGTCGCGGTTGAGGTCGAACTGCAGCGTGATCTGGCTGATGCCGTAGGAACTCGCCGAGGTCATCAACGTGAGCGCGGGAATCTGGCCGAACTGCCGTTCGAGCGGGGCGGTGATCAACGACGCGGTGACGTCGGCGCTCGAGCCGGGCAGCTGCGTCGTCACCTGGATGGTCGGAAAGTCGACCTGCGGCAGCGAGGAGACCGGCAGCCACCAATAGCCGAGCCAGCCGCCGAGCATCACTGCGACGCCGAGCAGCGAGGTGGCGATCGGCCGGTGAATGAACGGCGTCGAAACGCTCATGGGGCGGCGCTCGGCGCGGCCTCGGACTTGCGGCCGCGCTTGCCGCCCGCCCCATTGGGATCATCCGCGCGGGCGCCCGCGGCCTTGGTCCCGCCGTTGCCGGCCTTTTCCGCATCGGCCGGCGGGTCGACGGCGGTGCCGTCGGCGGCGGGCGCGCCCTGCGCCGCCTGGGCGGGCGCGACGGTGACCGCGCGCTTGTCGGCAAGCTGGGTAAATCCCGTGGTGACGACGCGGTCGCCGGCGGCGACGCCGCGCGTGATCACGGCCTGCGTCTCGCCCTGCTGGCCGACGCCCACCGCCCTGACCGCGACCGTGTCGTCGGGTTGCACGACGTAGACGAACTGGGTGTTGGGGGGAGGGCCGCGCTGCACCGCCACCGGCGGGATGACGACGACGTCGTGCAGCGTGTCGACCAGCAGCCGGACGTTGACGAACTGGCCCGGCCAGAGCTGAAGGTTGGTGTTGGGAAACTCGGCCTTGAGCTGAATCGTGCCGGTCGTCTGATCGACCTGGTTGTTGACGACCAGCAGCTTGCCGCGATCGACCACGCTCTTGTTGTCCGCGCCCAGCGCCTCGACCGTGAGCGGAGTGTTGCCGGCCTTGGCGATGGCGGAATTGACCTGCCCGAGTTGCTGCTGCGGGAGCGTGAACAGAAGCGCGATGGGCTGGACCTGGGTGACGACCACGATGGTGATCGCATTGGCGCCGTGCACAACGTTGCCCTGGTCGACCAGACGGATGCCGGTGCGGCCGTCGATCGGCGAGGTGATGGTGCACCATTTGAGATAGGCGGCCGCGTTGTCGATCGCGCCTTGGTCAAGTTTCACCTGCGCCTCGAGTTGCGCGACCAGCGCCGTCTGGGTATCCACCTGCTGCGGCGGCACCGCATGGGTCTTGAGCAGATTGATGTAGCGCCCGAGATCGACCTTGGCATTGGCGAGCGTCGCCTGGTCGAGGGCCTTCTTGGCGACCGCCTGGTCGAGCGCGGCCTGGTAGGTCACCGGGTCGACCCGCGCCAGCACGTCGCCTTTCTTGACGTCCTGCCCCTCGCGGTAATCGACGCTCAGCAAGGTGCCGTCGACGAGCGAGCTGACATTGGCGGTGTTGAGCGCCTTGGTGGTGCCGACGCCGTCGAGGTAGACCGGCACGTCGGCGAGTTGCGCCGTTGCTGCGACGACCGACACCGTCGCGCTTGCGTCCCGCCGGCCGGCAACCCCCTTCTTCTTCTGCTCGGCCTGATGGGTAAAGATCGCCGCGCCGACCGCCACGATGACGGCGCCGACCAGGACGATTCCAAAAAGCCGCCGAACTCCCGCTCTCATTGCGCGCCTTGAGTCGCTCTCGTCAGCATGCTGGTGCGCCACCCGGCCGCCCGGTTCAAGGGCGTTTTGGTTCCGTGTCCAGCAACCAGCCTCCGCCGAGCGCCTGATAGAGCGTCACGATCGCCTCCAGGCGAGCGAGGCGCACCTGCGCGAGCAGATCCTCCTGGGTGAACAGGGTCTGCTGGACCTGGATCAGAGTGGTGAGATCGAGGGCTCCTTGGCGAAATTTCTCCTCCGACAGATCGAACGCCTTGTGGGCTTCCGCCACCGCCCGTCGCTGCAGCACCTCCTGCAGGGCCAATTGCTGGACGCCGACCAGCGCCTTCTCCACGTCCGTGAAGGCGGAGATCACCGCCTTGCGGTAGTCGGCGAGCAGCTCCTCGCGGATGCCCTTCTGCTGGTCGAGCTGGCCGAGTAGCGTGCCGCCGTCGAAGATCGGCTGGGTCAGGCCCGCGGCCGCCGAATAGAAGCCCGAACCCTGCACGAACAGGTTGCTCAGCACGGCGCTGGTGAACCCGCCCTGGCCGGTCAACTGGATGGTGGGGAAGAACGCTGCGCGCGCGGCCTCGACGCTGGCGTCGGCGCCGGCGAGCTTGGTCTCCGCCTCGCGGATGTCGGGACGCTGCGTCAGCACCTCCGACGGCAGGCCGGGGGTGACCCGCGGGATCGCCAGCCGGTACATGCTGCCGCCGCGGATTTTGATGTGTTCGGGCGCGCGTCCGACCAGCAGCGCCAGCACGGCGCGGTTCTGCTCGGCCTGCTGGACCAGCGGAGGGATCGCCGCCCGCGCGATCGCGACGAGGCTCGACTGCTGGGCCACGTCCAGCGCCGATCCGCTGCCCGACGCTCCGGCCGCGGCCCCCAGCGGCGCCGCTCCCCCCTGGTTGAAGCGGTCCTGGATGACCTTGAGGATGCGCTCCGCCGCCGCGACGTTCTCGTTGGCGACGCGGATGCGATCCTGCGCTTCGAGCACCAGGAAATAGGTATCGGCGACGGTCACGAGCGCGGTCAGCGCCGTGACCTCGCGGTCGAAGCGGCTCGCCGTTGCCGTGCTCTCCGCAGCGCGCAGCAGGGCGCGGTTGCGGCCCCAGAAATCGATCACGTAGCTCGCGCTCAGGTTCGTGTTGTAGAGGGTGCGGTCGGTCACCCTGATGGCGTTGGTGCCGGTATTCTCCGACGCGCGCGAGCGCGTGTCGGTGCCGGCCGTAGTGATATTCGGCAGCAACGCCGCCCCTGCCTGGCGCGCCAGCGCGTCGGCCTGCACGATGCGTGCGATCGCCGCCGCGATGTCGAGATTGGCGGTCTGCGCCTGCTCCATCAGATCGGTCAGCTCGGCGGATCGGAACGCGCGCCACCAGGCGAGCGGGGGCAGTGCCGCCTGCGGGTCGCCTTTCGCCTTCGCGTACTTGTCCGGGACGTCGAGGGCTGGATCGAGCTTGTCTGCGGTAAGGATGCAACCGCCCAGCATCGGCGCCAGGCCGAAACTGAGCACGAGCGCCGGCAACAGGCGCCGCCGGCCGCATGGAAGTACTCGACTGACCTCCACCATCGCCTCGCACTCTGACGGACGGACGCGACCTATCGGCTCTTCTTCTCATTGCCGTTTCTTCGGTAGGGCGTCCAGTCCGCCAAATTGCGGCGCCCCTCCGGCGTCATTGTGGCGGCGGCCGTCGCGATCACGTCCTGGAGCGCTTCGTCGAGCCTGCCGCGCGCGGCGCGGGCCTCGGCCATGCCGGCGCGCAACGTGTCCGGATTGAACGGCTCGGCGCGCAACGCCTCGCGCAAGCGCTGCTGCGCCAGCCGGAAGGCCGCGATTGCCGCCTCGATGTTGCCTTCGTGCGCCCGGAACTGGGCGCGCAGCTTGTCGGCGTCGCCGGCCGGGAGCGCCGCCGCCAGCCGCTCGATGCGCGTGGCCGGGCTCCAGGGTTTGTGGGGGGCGGCGGCGTAGTGGCGCCATGCCAGCGCCGCCCAGGCGCCGACAAAAAACAGATTCAGCGCGAGCGAAACGAACAGAATGCGGCGGGACCACTGGCCGGCGGGCGCCGGAGCGGGCGGGCCTTCGCTCACGGCCTCGTCTCCGGCAGCGGATCGGGCGCGAATACGATGGCGCCGATGTCGTTGTCCGCGACGATCGAAGCGCCCTCGTCACCGTTCGTTCTCGGCGTGATCGGCCCGGCAAGGTCGGTGAGCCCGATGACGAACCCAAGCGCCGCAACGCCGGCGAGCGCGGCGAGCCGCGGCCATGCCGGGGCAAATTCCAGGTTGAGCAGTTCGGTCGGCCATTGCCGCCACAGGAACCGGCGGCGCTGGGGCGGCAAGGGCCGCGTCTCGATCGCGTAGAGGATTCGCGCCGCGCCGGCTTCCGCCGGGGGCGTATCGCGGGCAATCAGGGCATCCAATTCCCGCGTCCGCGCGAGCGCCGCGGCGGCGGCGCGGTCGGACGCCAGCAAGCGCTCCGCCGCCCTGCGCCGCGATTGCGGCCAGCCTGCAAGGTCCGCCCCGTAGACGTCGAGGAAGCGCTGAAACCGGGCGAGCGTCATGGTCATTGTCGGTTGCTTCCTATGTCGAGCATCGGGCCGAGCCGTTGCCGCAACGTGCGTTTGGCGCGCACCAGCAGGGTCTCGACCGCGGAGACCGAAGTTCCCAGGGCCGCGGCGGTTTCGGCATTGCTGAAGCCCTCGTGATAGGTGAGCGCGATGGCCGCGCGCTGGCGCTCGGGCAGCGCGGCAACGGCCGCGGCGAGCGCCCGATCGACCTCGCGCCGTTCGATCCGCGTCGCCGCGTCGGGGCTGGGATCGACCGGATCCTTGGCGTCCTCGATGGGCAGGAACGGCGCCCGCCGCTTGCGATTGAGGCACAGATTGATGACCACGCGATAGAACCAGGTGCGGAACGACGCCACCGGGCGCCAGCGCGCCGCGTTGACCCACACCCGCAGCAGGGCCTCCTGCACGATCTCCTCCGCATCGGCGCTGCTGCCCATGACCCGGCGGGCAAGGCGCAACGCCAAAGGCGCGTAACGGCGGGCGAGCACCCGGAAGGCGGGTTCATCGCCTGCGGCGATCCGGAGCATGAGATCCTCATCGCTGGCTCCGTCCATGTAACCTTGGTCCGGTGATCATGCGGTCCGCCGCCATCATCGAACCATGCCTGTCGGTCGGGCGAAAGCGGCCGCGGTCGCCCCGCGCTACCCTCGCGGGTTTTGCTTTGGCTCCTGGAGCGGCCGCGGACGCAGCGGGTCGAGCCCAGCGGGCCGCTGCAGCTCATCAGCCATGACAATAAACCCTCCGCGTGGGTAAAGCCTGCGGAAAGGCGCCAAATACCGGAAAAAACGCCCTCACGGGCCGTTGAACCTCGTTCCGCCGCGAAACGTTATGGTTTCACGCAACGGCCCCTTACGAGGAGGGCTCCATGCGGTATTTCCTGGTCGCCATGATGCCCGGCCTGGCGCTGACGTTGGTCGGAGCAAACGCCGCGCGCGCTGGGGCGCCAAAGCCGGTGCGCAAGCGTCACCGCCGCGATTGATCGGCGGGAACGTCGACCGTAAGCTGCGCGTTGACCCTTCGTGATCGTCGGAGGAAAGACGATGCGCACCATCGCGATTGCGGCAACGCTCGCTCTCGCCGTAGCGATGCCGAACCTCGCCGCGGCGCAGGGCAACCGCGCGCACGCCGGCACGGCCGGCACGAGCAGCCCGGTCGGGCACCGCCAGCCGAGCGCCAAGGACGTGCCGCCGGAACCGGGAACCCCGCCCGTCGAAGTGACGAAGCAAGACCGCGCCCTCGAGCGCGCGCTCAAAGGCATCTGCCGCGGCTGCTGATTGCGTCGCCGTGGCGCGCCGAGCGGAGAGCCTGAATCCCTAAACAGCCCGCCCCGGACCTCGGATCAAGCCCGGGGCACGCCGACGCCCGAGTTTCCAGCGCTTACGAGAACAACGCCAGCGTGAGCACGGCCATGATCACCGAACTCGCCAGCGCCATCACCACCTCGACAGTTCTTTCATCGAGAAGCCGGTTGAGTCTGCGCATTGGTTGCCCCCACGATTCGCCGACGCGTTAACGATGGATTTAGGTTGGTTAACGAGATGTTAACTGCAGGTTGATTTCCTCGCAGTGTGACCGAAACGGCACAGGTGAATAGTTCGGGTGGAGCGAAGCGAAGTCCGGAATGGAAATCCCGCAATCCGCTACGCTCCACGCGGGCTACGTGCGTCTGTTTGATTGGGAAGCTGGAGGCCACGCCCGGAATTGAACCGGGGTACACGGTTTTGCAGACCGTTGCGTAACCACTCCGCCACGTGGCCTTGATGTCGGCGCCTAACGGCGCGCTCTGGCTATACAGGAGCGGGCACGGCGCGGCAACGCCCGCCGATTGCGCGCCGGCACGGGCGCGAAGCAATCTTGCCTTTTCGGGCGGCCTGTCCCACAAGGCGGCGCTAATCCCGCCCTCCGCATGGGCCAAGCACATGACCGACTTCGCGCACGCGCGGCGGATGATGGTCGACGGCCAGATCCGCACGAACGACGTGACCGACCTGCGTTTGCTCGCCGC
>DASZJC010000232.1:0-5254 GCA_035948495.1 Xanthobacteraceae bacterium
ATACCGGCACCGACATGGTCAACGCCATGCACAACGGCGAGGCGCAAATCGGCGACATGAGCGTGACGACGTTCCTCAAGGCCGTTCATTCCGGCGAGCCGTTCAAGGTGATCGGCATCATCATGAACGACGCCACCCGCGACAACGCCGACGAGCCGCTCGGGATCGTCACCCGCAAGGGCGCCGGGATCGCCGCCGGCAAGGTCGCCGACCTCAAGGGCAAGCGCATCGGGCTCGCGCGCGGGCAGACGTCCGACGAGTACTTCAAGATGGTGCTGCGTCGCGCCGGCATGCGATACGAGGACCTTTCCATCGAGAACATCTGGTCGCAGTTCGGCCTGGCGCCGGCCCTGCGCGAGGGCAAGGTCGACGCGGTGGTGTCGTGGGAACCTTACGTCACGGCGGTGCTCGAGCAGGTTGCCGACTCGTTCCTGGTCATCCGCGGCGGCCATCACATGTCCTACGTGATGGTGGCGACCGCGCACGGGCCGACCGTCGCGAGCAGGCCGGACGCGGTGCGGGATTTCGCCGCCGGTCTCGCCGGCGCCTCGCATTACACCCGCAATCACCGCGACGAGGCGGTGGAAATCTTCGCCAAGTGGGTTGCCAACACCGATGTGGCGGTGGGCAAGAAGGCGATCCGCCACATCAGCTACGATCCGCGCCTCTCGCCGGCGGTGATGCGCGCGTTCGAGGCGGCGGAGGACGAGGTGCTGATCAACACGCTCAAGGGCGCGCCGCGCCTCGACGTGCCGGGTCAGTTCCGTCCCTCGTTCATGGCGGAGGTCGAGAAGGCCCATCCGGACTATTTCGCCGACCTGCCGCCGCTGGGGTAGCCGGCCGCCCCCGGATATTCGGAGGACGGGAGGGTCCGCTCAGCTTCCGCCAAGCGGAACCCTCTCGTACAGTGCTCCTCGCATGACATCTCGATAGATGTGCGCTCTGTGTGAGTAAGGAGAGGAGCGATGAATCGACGCGTTGCGAGCCTGCTGCTGTTCGGGGCGGCTTTGCTGTGGCCGTTGCGGGCGTCCGCGCAGGACTATCCTACGCGGCCGATCAGGCTCATCGTGCCGTTTCCGGCCGGCGGCCCGTCCGACCTGTTCGCGCGCCTCCTGGGCATCAAGCTCACCGAGAGTCTCGGCCAGCAGGTCGTGATCGAGAACCGGTCCGGCGTGGGCGGGGTGACCGGGGTCGATGTGGTCGCGCGCGGCACGCCCGACGGATACACCATCGGGCTGAGCAGCGCGGGCGCGCTCTCCATCATGCCGTTCGTTATGAGCAAGATGCCGTTCGACTGGCGCAACGACCTCGCCCTGCTCACGCTGGTGGTGCGGGTGCCGGAAGTGCTGGTGGTGAATCCCTCGCTCAAGGTTGAGACCCTGAAGGACCTGGTCGACTATGCCCGGGTCCATCAGGGAAAGCTCAACTTCGGCTCCTCGGGCACCGGCAGCATCTCACATCTGGCCGTCGAGCTGTTGAAGACGGAAGCGCATATCGGTCTCGTGCACGTGCCCTATCGCGGCGCGGCGCCTGCGGTCACCGACCTCTTGGGCGGCCAGGTTCAGTTGGCGGCGTTCGACGTTCCCGTCCTGCTTCCGCACATCCGCTCCGGCGCGCTTCATGCGCTCGCCGTGACGTCGCAAACGCGCGCCGCTTCCTTGCCCGAGGTGCCGACCACGGCCGAGGCCGGTTTCCCCTCGGTGCTGTCCGACAACTGGTACGGACTGGTGGCGCCGGCAAAGACGCCGCCCGGGATCTTGAACAAGATTGGGACCGCGGCGACCGCCGCGCTTCGCTCGGACGACCTCAAGGCCCAATACGCCAAACAGGACGCCGTCGCGGCGCCGACGACGCCGGCCGAGTTCGCCGCCTTCGTGACGGCCGAGCAGGTCAAGTGGAAAGCGGTCGTCGCCGCCACCGGCGTGAAGTTCGACTGACGGACGGGGTCAACCTGCCCGCGTCGACATCGACGTCGCGGCGAGGATTTCTAACTCAAATGGCAGGCCGAGGGCATCGACCGGCCGCAAAGGCGCCGATCCCGGACGGTTTCTTGACAGGTTCGCGGCCGGCGATAGAGTTCTTCCCGGCTTCCATCCGTCCCAATAACATCAGGCTGGCGGCGCTGCGCTCGCCGTTGGCACAGGGGAGAACATCCGATGAGCGAACGCACTCTCACCGTCGCGGCGAGCTCGCGCCGCGATTTCCTTCGCATTGCCGCGGCTGGGGCGTTGGGTTCGGTCATCGGCGCGCCCGCCGCCGGCGCCGCGCCGAAGACGCTCACCTTCCTGCACGACAGCTCCTTCATCCGCGACTTCGACGCCTACTTCCAGAAGACGCTGGCGCCGCGCTGCCTGGAGGAGACAGGCATCAAGGTCGATTACACGCTCACCAGCGTCGGCACGCTGCAGACGCGAGTGTCGGCGATCCTCGAGACCGGATCGGGCGCCGACATCGTGCTCAACAACTTCAACTGGCCCTTTCTCTATGACGAGAAATACGTCGATGTCAGCGACATCGCGGAGGAGGTCGGCAAGGCCCAGGGCGGCTGGTACGACGTCGCCAAGGAGGCGGTGGTCGTCAACGGCAAGTGGAAGGCCATCCCCTTCGGCAATATCGGCCAGTTGATGAACTACCGTACCGACTGGTTCCACGAGGTCGGGTTCGACAAGTTCCCGGACACCTGGGACGAACTGCTCGAGGCCGGCACCAAGCTGAAGGCCAAGGGCCATCCCTTCGGCTTCGAACTGGGCCATGGCTTCGGCGACAATCACGGCTGGGTCTACCCGCTGATGTGGTCCTACGGCGCGCACGAGGTCGAGGCGGACGGCAAGACCGTGGTCGTCGACAGCGACGAGATGGCCCGCGCCGTCGACTTCGCCCGCACCTTCTTCCAGAAGACCACGCTGGAGGACTGTCTCGGCTGGAACGACGCCAGCAACAACAAGGCGTTCCTGAGCGAGCAGATCTCCTGCACCAACAACGCCGAGAGCATTCTGTGGGTGGCGAAGCGCGACTTCCCGGAGATCGGCAAGGTGACGGGTCAGGCGCTCAACCCCGCGGGCCCGACCGGCAAGCGTTTCCACATCCTGCTCCCCTGGAGCCATTCGGTCTTCACCGGCGCCTCCGACGTCGGCACGGCGAAGACGTTCCTGCGCTGGCTCAACCAGAAGCAACAGCTCGACGACTGGTTCGCCTCGGCCGACAGCTACTACGCGCCGTTCCTGCATGCCTACGACGACGCCAAGTTCTGGATGGTCGAACCGCGCAACCTGCCTTACCGCGAATCGCTCAAGACCTCGCACCTGCCGGGCTGGCCGGCGCCGGTCTCCCGGCCCCAGGCCGAGGTCATCGCCAAATACGTGATCATCGACATGTTCGCCAAGGCCTGCAGCGGCGGCGCGACGAAGGACGTGCTCACGTCCGCGCAGGCGCAGGTGAAGCAGATCTACGACCAAGCCACCTGAGGCGAGCGGCCCCGTGGCGACGCTGAGTTCCGAAGCGGCCGTCGTTGCGCAGCCGCGACCGTTGCGGCTGCCGCGTTTGCGCATCAAGGAAGGAACGGCGTTCGGCTGGCTCATGGTGGCGCTGCCGCTCGCCTTCCTCATCGCCTTTGTCGGATACCCTTTCGTCTACGGCATCTGGCTCAGCCTCGAGAATCGGGCGGTCGCGCGCCCGGCCGTCTTCATCGGCCTCGGCAACTTCATCGCCGACGCGCGCGACCCCGTGTTCTGGCAGGTGGTGCGCAACACCTTCGTCTACACCATCGTCGCCACCATCCTGAAAGCGGCGGGCGGGCTCGCCCTCGCGCTCGTCATGAATCAGAACTTCCGCCACAAGGACCTGGCGCGGGCGATCATGCTTCTGCCGTTCATCGTGCCGACCGTGCTCAGCACGATCGCCTGGATGTGGATCCTCGATCCGGCCTTCAGCCCACTCAATTGGCTCCTGGTGCACCTGGGGGTGGCGCCGCCGGGCCCGTCCTGGCTCGGCAACCGCTACCTCGCCATGGGTTCGGTGATCTGCATCAATACCTGGCGGGGCCTGCCCTTCTACGCCATCACCTTGTTGGCCGGCCTGCAGACCATACCGGGCGACCTCTATGACGCGGCGACCATCGACGGCGCCGGCTCCTGGCACCGCTTCCGCTACGTCACGCTGCCGCTGCTGCAGCCGGTGCTCCTCATCGTCACCATGTTCTCGGTGATCTTCACGTTCGCCGACTTCCAGCTCGTCTATGTGCTGACGCGCGGCGGGCCGGCCAACGCCACGCATCTGTTCGCGACCTATTCCTTCGACATCGCGATGAGCGCCGGCCAGCTCGGCCACGGCGCCTCGGTGGCGCTCGCGATGGTGCCGGCGCTCGCCTTGGTGATCGTCGCGCTGACCTTGTACATGCGGAGGCAATGATGGTCGTGCGCGGCGGCTGGCGCGTGAAGGCCCTGCAGCTGTGGCTGCCGCTGGGCTTTTTCCTGATCTTCACCCTCTTCCCGTTCTACTGGATGGCGATCACCTCGCTCAAACCCAATGCCGAGCTTTACAACACCCACATGATGCCGTTGCTCATCTATCATCCGACCCTGAAGCATTACGTCGACTTGATCACGGATACGCCGTTCCTCACCTGGACCTGGAACACCATGCTGGTCGCCGTAGTGTCGACGGCGATCTCGCTCGTCCTCGGCGTGATGCTCGCCTACCCGCTGGCGCGCATCAACTTCCCGGGCTCGGCGCTCATCGCCGTCGGCGTGGCGGCCACGTACCTCGTGCCGCAGCCGCTGCTGTTCATTCCGATGGCGGACATCATCAACCGGCTGGGCTTGGGCGACACGCTCACCTCGGTGATGCTGACCTATCCGACCATGCTGGTGCCGTTCTGCGCCTGGCTCCTCATGGGGTATTTCAAGACCGTGCCGCACGAGCTTGAGGAAGCGGCGCGGATCGACGGGGCGAGCCATTTCCAGGCAATGTGGCGGGTCGTGCTGCCGCTCTGCACCCCGGGCTTCATCTCGGCCGGTATATTCGCCTTCACCCTGGCGCAGAACGAGTTTCTCTACGCGCTCATCTTTCTCACCAAGACCGACGTCCGCACCGTTCCGGTCGGCGCCATCGCCGAACTGATCCGCGGCGACGTCTTCTACTGGGGCCAGTTGATGGCGGCGGCGCTGCTCGGTTCGGTGCCGGTGGCGATCATCTATTCGTTCTTCGTCGAGCACTACGTCGCCGGCCTCACCGCAGGGGCGGTGAAGGGGTAGAG
>DASZJC010000233.1:0-16637 GCA_035948495.1 Xanthobacteraceae bacterium
GCCAAAGGCGCTCGCTACACCCGGATGTCGATGCCGCCGCCAAGGCCTGCCAGCTGTCCGTAGCGCCGCAGCGCCGCGTCGATCGGCGCAATCTCGCCGTCCGGCACGGCTGCTGGCGCGGGCGGGGAAAGCGGCGCGGGCGATCCCTGGTCGCGGCCGGCAAAGGACTGGTCGCGCAGGGAGAACTGCAGGGCGCCGTCGTCGGTCGTCAGGCCGGCGGATTGCAGGGCGCGCTCGAGGGCGGGCGCGTCGCGCCGCAGCAGGTCGAGGGTGTCGGCCCGGTCGACCACGAGGTGCGACGTGGCGCGGCCGCTGCTGTCGACGTTGAGCCGGACCTCGATGCGGCCGAGGTCCGGCGGGTCGAGGCGGATCTCGAACTGCTTCTCGCCGGCTTCCACCCGCGCGGCGATGGCGAACGGAACGCCCGCGAGCGGCACCGCATCGGCGGTGCCGGCTGCGTGCTGCGGCATCGTCCACATGGCTGGCATCGCCTGAGGCGTGGCGGGGACGCCGACGTTGAAGGCCGGTTGAAGCTGGGTGCCGAGTTGACCATTGCCGCTCGCAGCCGTCGTGTCGACGAGCGTTGCGCCGGTCGTCCCAGCCGAAACGTCCGCTGCGGTATCGGTCGTACCGTTGTCCGTGGCGCGCCCGGACACGGCGAATTTAACGCCGAGTTGAGCCGGCAGTGCGTTGGCGGAGTCCTCGGAGGCGCTGCCGGCCGTCGGGTCGGCCGGGGGCCGGGTCGGGAACTGGATCGACGAGGCAGGGGCAACCGCCGGAGTCGGGGGGGGCAACGTCGCCGCGGCCGACGCGAGCGTGACGCCGGGCGAGAGGGGTGTGGGCGATTTGGGAGTCTGGTCGGGCGCTGAGGCAGGCACGGTGGCTGGCGGCATCGCCGGCAGGATTGCGAGCTTCAATTCGGCCGGCGCGGAGATCGCGGCCATTCCGTTCGCGTCGGTCGCCGTGGGTGTGTTCGCCACGGCGTCCGCACTCGGCGGCGGGGCCGCGGGGCCGCCGGTCGTGACCGAATCGGCACTCGCGCCGGCCGGCACGACCGTGTCCGGCGCCGGTGTTGCGGCCGCTGGCGTCGACGCTGTCAGTGCGGGCGCCGTTGCGGCCGCTGGCGTCGACGCTGTCGGTGTGGGCGCCGTTGGGGCCGTGGCCGCCGGCGGCGGCCCCTGGGGTGGAGCTGGTGGCGGGGCGAGCGCCGGAATCCCCGGGACTGCCGCTGCCGATGTGCCGGCAACCTGAGTCGATGGGTCGCTCGGATCGCCGGCATCGGCCGACTTCCCGGCCTTGTTGCCGTCCGCCGGCGGGGTGGGGTCGCCGGACGCATCGGTTTGCGTGCCGCCCGGTGGCGTCGGGTTTTGGCCGGCCGCGACCAACAACGGATCGACCGGCAGCGGCGGCGCGAGGCCGGCGACGGCCGTGGCATCGGTCGTTGCGGCACTGGCGCCGGAATTGCTCGCTCCCGCAGGGTCCTTGGCGCCCTTCGCGGCCTTGGCATGGCCGGCGCTGGGGGTGCCGGAGATGACCGTACCGGCCGGGGCCGCGTTGGAGCCCCCGGCCGCGTCCTTGCCGGTGCCCGCACTATTTTGGCCCGCCTTCGACGCGTCGTCCGCGCGCGACCCCGGCGTCGATGCGTTGGCCGCGCCCTGCGCCGGCGGAAGCGGCGCCGCGGGCGCCGGCGTTGCCGCTCCGTCGAGCAGGTCGGCGAACGCGCCGGACGATCCGGCGGCCGGGCCCGCGTCGGACCGGCCCGGAAGCGGCAGGGGCGACGCGATGGCGCTGGTGTCGGCGGCGACGCTCGCCACGGCTGACCTTTCGGGTGCGCACCATGCAGGGCAGTTCAGGCACCAATCTGCAAGCCTTGGGCCACGGCGCTGATCGGAAAAGAACCGCAAAACCAACGCATTAGTTGGCAGGCGGAGGGACCATGCGGCGCGCGCCCGGCAGCCCTTGCAGGACGGGCGGCAGGAACTGCCGAGGTGCCGCGCACATTGCGTCGGGCGCCCGGCGCCTTATTATAAAGTGATGCGCAACAGCCTCGAAACCGATGGCCGGCCGCGGGACACGCGGGTCGTCGTCGCCATGTCCGGCGGCGTCGACTCCTCGGTGACCGCGGCCCTGCTCAAGGACGAGGGCTACGACGTCGTCGGCGTGACGCTGCAGCTTTACGACCACGGCGCGGCGACCCACCGCAAGGGTGCCTGTTGCGCCGGCCAGGACATTTACGACGCCCGCATGGTCGCCGACCGCATCGGCATCCCGCACTACGTGCTCGACTACGAGACCCGCTTCAAGGAGGCGGTGATCGACCGCTTTGCCGACAGCTACGTGGCCGGCGAAACGCCGGTGCCGTGCGTCGACTGCAACCAGGCGATCAAGTTCCACGACCTTTTGGCGACCGCGCGCGAACTCGGCGCGCGCGTGCTCGCGACCGGTCACTACGTCGCCTCGCGCGCGCTGCCGGACGGCTCGCGCGCGCTCTACCGCGCCCGCGACGAGGAGCGCGACCAGAGCTATTTCCTCTTCGCCACCACGCGCGCGCAGCTTGCGAACGCGCGCTTTCCGCTCGGCGAGATGAGCAAGGCGCAGACCCGCGCGCTGGCGCGCCGCTTCGATCTGCCGGTCGCCGAGAAACACGACAGCCAGGACATCTGCTTCGTGCCGTCGGGGCGCTACACCGACGTGATCGAGCGGTTGCGGCCCGGCGCCGTCGCGCCCGGCGACATCGTCGACCTCGACGGCCGCGTGCTCGGCCGTCACGAGGGCATCATCCATTTCACCGTCGGGCAGCGGCGCGGGCTGGGCATCGCGGCCGGCGTGCCGCTCTACGTGGTGCGGCTGGAAGCGGCGACGCGCCGGGTCGTGGTGGGTCCGCGCGAGGCGCTGACCACGCGGCGCATGGCGCTGCGCGACGTCAACTGGATCGGCGAGGGCACGCTCGACGCGGTGCTGGCGCAGGGCCGGCTCGAGGTCTTCGTCAAGGTGCGCTCGACCCGGCGGCCGCAGCCGGCGTGGCTGCACGGCGGCGGCACCGACGGCATAGAGGTCGACCTGGTGGACGGGGAAGACGGCGTGTCGCCGGGCCAGGCCTGCGTTTTCTACGACGCGCCCGACGGCCAGGCGCGCGTGCTCGGCGGCGGCTTCATCAGGCGCGCCGCGTCGGCGGTCGATACGGCGGCCGCGCGTGCGCATGCGCCGCCGCTCGAAGCGGCACGCGGCTGAGGTCGATGCGGTTGGGGCGATGGGGGACGGGTTAGACAATCAGACCATCGCCAAGGCGTACGCGCGCTGGGCGCCGGTCTACGACCTCGTGTTCGGCGCCGTGTTCGAGCGCGGTCGCATGGCGGCGATCGCGGCGGCCGAGGCGGTCGGCGGGCGCATCCTCGAGGTCGGCGTCGGCACCGGTATTTCGCTCCCCGACTATCGCCGCACCAACCGGCTGATCGGCGTCGATCTGTCCGAGCCGATGCTGCGCAGGGCGCAGGAGCGCGTCGAGAACGCGGCACTCGAAAACGTCGACGGCGTCGCCGTTATGGACGCCCAGCGTCTCGGTTTCCGCGATGCCTCCTTCGACGTGGTGGTCGCGCAATACGTCATCACCGTGGTGCCCGACCCGGAGGCGACCCTCGACGAGTTCGCCCGCGTGGCGCGGCCGGGCGGCGAGATCATCCTGGTCAACCACATCGGCGCCGAGGCCGGCCTGCGCCGCGCCTTCGAGCAATGGTTCGCGCCAGTGGCGCGCCGGCTCGGCTGGCGGCCCGAGTTCCCGTGGGCGCGCCTCGCGCAATGGGCCGAGCGCCACGGCGGCGTCGAACTGATCGAGCGCCGCCCGATGCCGCCGCTCGGGCAATTTTCCCTGGTGCGGTTCAGAAAGCTCGGCGCGGGGATTGCGCTCCAGCCGATCGCGGCGCAGGCGGGGCGCGCCTGAAGTCGACGATCGAAGGGGATGACGACGGTTGGATCGCCGTCGGGCGCGCTAAAACCGACCGGGCGGTCGCGGACGGTCGCCCGTCCCCGGTCGCGCCCCGGGACCTCTGCCCGGCAAGACCTTCTTCTTCGGAGCAGCAATGAGGCCCTCGCGTTGCGCCTGCTTGCGCGCGAGCTTGCGTGCGCGGCGGACCGCCTCGGCCTTTTCCCGCGTCGAGCGCTCGGACGGCTTTTCGTAAAACCGCCGCTGCTTCATTTCTCGGAAGATGCCTTCACGCTGCATCTTCTTCTTCAAGACTCGGAGAGCCTGGTCGACGTTGTTGTCGCGCACGAGAACTTGCAAGGAATGTTCCTTTCACGGGTTGCGCGCGACGCTAGGCCGTGGCGGCGCGGAAGTCGAGACAAATCGGGGAAGCGGCCGGTTCCCGCGTCGCCGGGGATGCCGGTCAGTTCGCCGGGGTCGCGGCGAAAGCGCGCAGCCGCGCTCCGATTGCGTCGAGAACAAGCGCATGCGCCCGATCGACGATCTCGTCGATCGACGGAGTCCTGGCGAACATCGTCGTCGCCTGCGCCCGGATCTCGTTGCGGGTCGGCAAGTGCGGCAGATGCAGGTTGGCCAGCACTTCGACCGCCCGGGTTTGGGTTGCGGCAAGCTTCTGCTGCAGGGCGGCGAACTGCGATCGCTCGAGTGCCGACGTGATCGCAAGCGCGATCCAGTCCGAATTGAACCGGGCGGCGAGCTGGCTCGCCGCGCGATTGATCACCCGCGCGCCGAGACGCTGCTCGTTGCGCACCAGCTCGTCCGGCGGCGCCTTGAGATGCCACACCAGGCCGACCCAGGATGCGGCCTTCAAAATGTAGAACGTCGGGTCGAACTCCCACCACCGGAAGCCCTGGCGAACGCTGCGCTGACACGCATGATGGTTGTTGTGCCAGCCCTCGCCCATGGTGACGAACGCGAGGAGCCAGTTGTTGCGGGAATCGTCGCCCGTCACGTATCGCTTGCTCCCGCTGACGTGGGCAAGCGAATTGATGCAGAAGGTGGCGTGATAGAGCAGCACGGTGCTCCAGAAAAATCCGACCACCAGGCCGGACCACCCGCCGATCAGAAAACAGAGCACGCCGAGCGCGACCGCGGGAACGAGCTCGTACCGGTGCAGCCACATCAGCTCGGGGTAGCAGGCGAAATCGGCGACCTTCACGAGGTCGGCCGCGTGATGGCGGCGGGAAAAAATCCATCCCAAGTGGCTGTACAGAAATCCTTTGTGACGCGGCGAATGCACGTCGCATTCGGTGTCGGAATGCAAATGATGGTGGCGATGCTTCGCCGCCCACCACAGGACGCTCTTCTGCGCCGTGCTTTGCGACAGCACCGCGAGCACGAACTGAAACGCGCGGCTGGTCGAATAGGCGCGATGCGAGAAGTAGCGATGATAGCCGGCGCCGATCGCGAAGATTCGCGCACAATAGAGGACGACGCCGATCGCCACGGCCTGCCAGGTGATTCCCGTCCATATCGCGGCGATGCAGGTCAGATGCACCACCGCGAAAGGAATGGCCGACGGATAGACGATGTCGTTATGGTCGCCGGCGTCTTCGGTATTTGAAACGATGCCTGAATTTGTCACGTTGCGTGGTTCGCTGTTGGAGGGTCGGGCGGCAGCAGCGCAGATCGCAAGCATAGCGGGTCGTCCATACGCGCGACGACCACCCACGAACTGAAGGACGCAACGACGCTTGCAGGAACGAATCGCTGCGAATCCGTTGCGCCCCTTCCGCGTCAGCGTAGGCCTTTCGCAACCGTCAAATCGTGATTTTGGAGCTTACGCTATTGCTTTTTACCGCATTCGGGCGCCAACGTCCACTGAAATGCGACGATGGCTTCAGGGATAGGAAATACCTTTGCCGGCACGGCTGGGCAAAAGCCTGCTTCGATCCTATATGAATAACCATCATTCCCATGAACTCTAAGCTTGCTTGCCCGATTCGATCGGTCCGCCAAGGCTGCGTCACGGGAACCGTTCGGCGTCGATTCGCCGGCCCGTCGGCAAGATGGAATGATCATCAACATCCAAGGAGCATCATGCGATGGTAACGCGACAACGAACCAAGACCACGATCAACAGGCCCGATCAGGAAGAGCCTGCGCAAGAGCATTTGGGACAGCGCCAACGGCCGGAAAGCGGGCGATTTCGTCTCCAGGTCGATCGGCAAACCAAGGCATCTTATGCGACGTATGACGCCGCCGAAGTGGCCGGGTTGGCGATCAAGAAAGGCTATCCGATCGTACAGGTATCGGTGTACGACGCCACCGACGCGGTGAACAAACTCATCGAGCTGCCGGCGAGCGAATAGGCTCCGACATCGGCCGCGCGCGTTCGCTCGCTGCAGTCCCGCCGCGGCTCGCCTTGCAAAAGCCACCGTTGCGACCTATCTAAGCTCATCGACATTTGGCCGGACAATCGGGCCGTTTCGCCTTTGCCGCTCGCTGGGCGCACGTTCTGACCCTCTCCAAACATCGAATGAACCGAGCCGCAGGCGGCGCTCACGCGCGCCGGCGGCTTCCGTGCACCGAGACGAGCGAAAGGACATCGCCATGAATACGGGTACCGTGAAGTTCTACAACGGTCAGAAGGGTTTCGGCTTCATCCAGCCGGACGACGGCGGCAAGGACGTGTTCGTTCATGCGACCGCGCTCGAGCGCGCGGGCATGCGCGGATTGGCGGAAGGCCAGAAGGTCGCTTTCGACACACAGGAAGATCGCCGCACCGGTAAGATCGCCGTCGGCAACATCCAGGCCGTGTGATCGCCAAGACGGTCGCGCGCGCCGTTTTTCGCGTGACGCAGCGAAGCCGCCCCGCTGCGCTCGCTTTCGGCGACACCGCCATCGGCGCAACCCGGACGCTAGATGAGGCGGATGCGTGCCGGGCCTGCGGCGCCTGCTGCTCCTATTCGGCGGAATGGCCGCGGTTCTCGCTGGAGACCGACGCGGATCTGGAGCGAATCCCGCGCGCGTACGTCGATGACGAGCGCGGGCGGATGCGGTGCGAGGGCGATCGCTGTGCGGCCCTGATGGGCGAAGTCGGCGTCGCGACGTCGTGCGCGGCATACGCCGTGCGGCCGCAGGTTTGCAGAGCCTGTTTGCCGGGAGACGACGCGTGCCGGATGGCTCGGCAGCGCTTCAATCTATGACCATCTCGTCGCAGTTTACGCTGCGAAGCACCAACGATCGGAGCAGGCATGACACGGCACTTTCGACCCGGACAGACGGTGCGCCTCGCCCGCAGCTTTCCCTATAAGGCGGCGGCCGAGGGCGATTACAAGATCATCTGCCAGCTTCCGAACGAGGGAGGCGAGCTGCAATACCGCGTCAAGAGCGTGCGCGAGCCGCACGAACGGGTGGTCAAGGAAAGCGAATTGGCAAAGATTTGAGGCGCTTGCGCAGGCGCCGTTTGCGATTTGCTCGCGCCGGCTTTCACGCCGGCGGCTGACGACTTTCGGCATCGGCGATCAAACATGTGACGGGTTCATTGTCCCGAGCCGGACCGGGAACGCCGCAGGTTGCGTCAGCGCGGCCAGAAAGCGCTCGCCCCACAATTTGACGTCGTTGGCCAGAAGCACCCGGAACAGGGCGTCGTGGCGGGCGCGGCGCTCGTCCAGCGGCATCGACAGCGCTTGCGCGATGGCAGTCCCGACCGACTCGGGGTCGTAGGGATTGACCAGGAGCGCAGCGTCGCACTCAACGGCCGCCCCGGCAAAGCGCGACAGGATGAGCACCCCCGGATCGTCGGGATCCTGGGCTGCCACGTATTCCTTGGCGACCAGGTTCATGCCGTCGCGCAGCGGGGTGACGAGCGCAACTT
Organism: Xanthobacteraceae bacterium; assembly: GCA_035948495.1. Classification (GTDB taxonomy): domain Bacteria; phylum Pseudomonadota; class Alphaproteobacteria; order Rhizobiales; family Xanthobacteraceae; genus AP-16. Next base: position 7,800 of record DASZJC010000233.1, read on the forward strand.
GTGCCGAACGATAAAGCCCGACCAGCGCCGTTCGGCTGTGGGAGCGGTTCACGTAGCGGATCGGCGTCCACGCTGCCTCGCCGTAGGTCCCGTTGATCCGACCCGCCGTCTCGTCGATCTGCCGCTCAATGTCGGCATACTCCTGGATTTCCGACCGGCTTCTTGGCGTAATCTGCAGGTAGGTCACCTTTCCTCGCCAATCGGGATGGGTGGAGAGAAAACGATCGAACGCCTCCATCCGCAGCGCGATCCCCTTGGAATAGTCCAGGCGGTCGACGCCGATGATCATGACGCGGTGCGCCAAGCTCTCCACCACGCCGCGCACGAAAGCCGATTGCGCCGAGCGCCGCGCCAGCCGGCTGAGTTGCGCCGTCTCGACGCCGACCGGAAAAGCGCCGATGCGGACCGTCCGGTCCGCCGCCTGAAACGTAAATTGATCGCGGCTCGGCATGCGGCATTCGTTTCGCAGGTAGCGGGCGAAATTTGCGGCATCGATGTCGGTTTGAAAGCCCAACAGGTCGTAGCGGCACATCGCCGGAATGAGGCGCTCATGGTTTGGAAGCGCGGTCAGAATCTCCGGCGGCGGAAACGGGATGTGGTGAAAAAATCCTATTTTGTTGCGATGGCCGAGGTCGCGCAGCCCCTCGGCCAGCGGAAGCAAGTGGTAATCGTGGACCCAGACGACATCATCGGGTTGCAGCAGCTTGTGCAATTCGGCGGCGAAGTATCGGTTGACCCGCAAGTAGCCGCTGAGATCGCGGCGTGAGAATTCCGCCAGGTCCAGTCGGTAATGCAAGATCGGCCAGAGCACCCTGTTGGCGTATCCGTTGTAATATTCCTGATAATCTTCCTGTGTCAGGTCGGCCAGCACGTAGGATTGACGACCGCGTTGCATCGTCCTGACGCTCACCTCCGAGCTTGCCGCAACCCGGCCGCTCCAGCCAAACCAGATGCCGGGATGGCGCCTCAGCACGGGGCGGATCGCAACGGCAAGTCCGCCCGCCCCGCTGCCGCCCTCGCGGCCCGGGACCTCAACGCGATTGGAGACCACGATCAACCGCGCCAATGGTCGCCTCCTCGGGCGCGAAGCGGATTGCCGATGATGGGTCGAGAACGCGCCTGCCGCTTGACGACGGTCCGTTTGAGAATCAGCTCCGAACGATGTCAACCGAATCGGGGCTTGGATACGAGCCGCCCTGTGATTGCATGGGATTAATCCTTTCCCACTTGGAGAGGAAGGGTCTCTCCCTCGAGCGTGGAGATTAGCACGGATCTAAGACCGAGGTGACTTACCAAGTCCCGGGCAGGCTTTTGTCGAAAAAGGGCTTTCTATATGGCGCCGAGAGTTCGTTTGTCGAAAACCCCGAGGTTCTTTTGTGCATCCACCGGCATGTCGGGCACGCTGATCGCCCGGCCCATGAACGTGGTCCACGGCTTCTCCGCGAGGGGCTGGAGATGCGCGAAATTCCAGAATTGCCGCTCCTTCATCTCGATCTCGGTCACGTCGTTGTCCAGCACCCACGTCCGCAGCATGCTGAGCCTGCTTCTCTCCGGGTCGGTGAACATCGCTTCCGGCAAGGACTTTCTCATCGATTGTTTCCTCAAGGGCTCATTGAGCCGCAATCTTTGCTTCCGGCGATCCGCCGAACCCAGCCGGCATACCACGCAATGGTAACCGTTGCGTTAGGATGGCGCCGCGTTTTGTCCCGGACCGCTCCCATCGTCGATCCCGCCGGGAATTTGCAGTTTTGTAAGACGGTGCGTAGATCAAGCGAACGGCGCACTACGCCAGCTGCCGTGCGCTTTCGATGTCCGCGTGAGACGGGACGGTTCTAGCGTCGGGCAACGCCGGCCTGGCAAGTCTCGCCCGTTCGGCCGGAAAAACTCAAAGCACGCCGAGGTCGCGCAACAGGCGCGTTATTCCAGCGCCGACAACGGGTAGGGCATTCTGTGCACGTAACAACGCAAAGCCGCGAAGCGCGCGGGCGTCGGCTGCAGCCGGATCGCGATAGATCGATCGGAGCGCGGCCACCGCCGCCTCCTGCCGCGCGCTGGCCCAGACCTGGCCTTCGCAGGCGACGTATTGCCCCGGCTGCACCGGCTCGAGCACGTAATCGACCGGATAGCCGGTTTCCGGGGTGATGAAGTCGGTGGTTCCGCCGTAGTCGGTCGCCACTACCGCCTTTCCGGCGGCCAATGCTTCAGCCGCGCCAAAGCCGAAGCCCTCGGACCTGTGCAATGAAACGAATGCATCGCAGCTCGCCATCAGCTCGTTCATTCGCATTCGATCAACAGTGCGGTCGATCACTTTAATACGCCGGTCCGCGGCGGCAGCGCGGAGGAGCCATTGCCGCAGCCCGCGGTCATCGGTTCCGCGAGTTTTGACCACAAGCTCGACATCTCGTTGAGCGGATCCGAATGCCGCCTGGAACGCGTTGACGGCGGCGGTGGGATTTTTGCGTGCGCCGTAAGAATCGAAATCGAGATAGGTGAACAGGCGCAACGCTTCGCGCCCGCTCCGCGGCGGCGGCGCGGCGGGCGGCAAACGCATTGGTTGCCGCACCAGCCGCACCGGGCGGCCGAGCCTATCGGGGAAGGTCGACGCCACGAAGGTCGACGGCGCCCAAACCTCGTCGAAGCGGCGCACCAAGGTCAACCATTCGGCCGGCGCCCGGCTCAGCTCCCAGAACGGGTAGAGGATGTTCATCACGCCGCCGCCGATCTCGCTTTGAAGGTCGCGGATCGCCGGCAGGCCAACGACCAGCAGGTTCGCCTTGCGGTTCCTGATCTGGTTGCACTTGGTGGCGAAGTCCTGCTCGTTTTCCGCGCGCGGCAACGGCAGACTGCGAAACGACAACGGCAGGCGCTGGGTATCGCACGCATGGGCCAGACTGCGCGCGGCCTGGCCGAGCCCGATCTCCGAACGAAGATAGCCGGTGATACACAGCCCATCCTCGAGACGGAGCGGCAGCTCGGCCGATCTACGATGGTGCCTGCCGTCGGTGGAGGCCGACGGGACGGTTGCCGGCGCGATCGGCCGACGCGGAAGGCTTCGGGCGTGACCCGACCATGGGAACCGCGCCTCCGCGACTTCGCCGACGGCCACCCACGGATTCCGGTACGGGTCGTGAGCGATGGCGCCGGGCCATCGCTCGGCAATGACCGCCATCGCCGCAGTCCGCATGTCCATCACCGCCGGCGGACTGGCGGTCCCGCGGGTGGACGATTCGGCATGCACCGCGCCATCGAGCGGCAATGCGATGACCCGCCGGCCGGCGCGGCGAACCCTCAGGCAGAAGTCGACGTCTCCGTACTCGACCGGCAGGGCCACCTCGTCGAAGCCGCCCACGTGCTCGAACACCTCGCGCCGCATCGCCAGCAGCGCGCCGGTTACGCATTGGTAGTTCCGAACGGTGCGCAGCTGATACAGGTAGCCGTCCGCCGTGCCGGGCGCGCCACGCAGCACATGCTTCGCACGGACGCAGTTTTCCGGCGTCGGGCCGGGCGATAGCATCATTCCGGCATGTTGCACCGTGCCGTCGGGGTAGAGCAACTTGCTGCCGACCACGCCGACCTCCGGCCGCAAGGCATGGGCGAGCATTTGTTCCAGCAATCCCGGAGCGGTGATCTCGACGTCGTTGTTAAGCAGCAGCACCACCTCGGCGGTGGCTGCCGCGACGCCCAGATTGACCATGCGGGAGAAGTTGAAAGGTTGGTTCATTTGCACAATGCGAGCGCCGTGCCGCGCGCACAGGTCGCGATAGATCGCACTGACCGCAGGTTCGTCGGAGGCGTTGTCGACCACCACCAATTCCGGCCGGAAGCGGTTCGGAAATTCGAGGAAACGCGTGCACCGCTTCAGCAGCTCCGGCTTGTTTCGATTGGGGACGACAATGGCCAGTGCCGGCAGTTCGGCACCGGCCGCCGTCCATGGTACGGCGGGCGCGGCGGGCTGCAGAGCCGGTCGCGGCGCGCTCGCCCGCATATGCACCAGCGGCTCCGCGACGTGGCCGGTCGCCGGCTGCCGCAAGCCGCGCGCAACGCCGCAGAGCCATTGATGCAGCGAGGCCGGGGGCTGCGCCGCGCGTTGCGTCAGCACCAGCGCGCGCGAGGCCAGAAAGGCGGTCTCGATATAATCGAAGGCGCAGATCAGGTCCGGGTCCCAGCCCGGCCCGAGGATCGGCGCCGTGACTTCGCCGGAAGCGGTCAGGCGATCATGGTCGCACAGCACCAGGTCGGGCGCGGCATCGCCGCGTGCGGCATTGAGCGCGGCGTTGAACAACGCGAACGCGTCAGGGGCGAATTCGGTGCCCGCGCGCGCGAACATCAGGTGGCTACCGCGCCAGAGCCGGTCGACCGCCGGCAACGTCAGGACATCCAACGGATGCAGCGCGGGCTCGACAAAGAGTCCGCGGTATTCGCTGAAATCGGTCAAGTCGGCCGGGAGATCGCTCGGCACGCCGGCCAACAGCACTTCGATGTTGCGATAGTGCTGCCGGCGCAGTGAGGCGAGCGTCGCGGACAATCTCATCGCTCCATCCGGCTCCGCGGCGAAGATCACGATCGTGATGAGGTGGTTCCAGAGGCCGGACAGGTCATCCGCCGCCTCCAACCGCGCGGCCCGACGCGAGCCTTCCCACGCCGAGTAATCCGCAGCGCGGGAGTCCTCTTCTTCAACCCGCAACACCGGCCGGGCGGTCGGGTGGCGCAAGTCGGGTTGTCGCGGGCGCGCAGGCTGCACACGGGGAAAGTAACGCATGCGCGCGAGCAGCCGCTTCGCCAACCGCAGCGGCACACTGATCTTCCAGGAGGTCGAAGCGTATAGCGCAGAAAGCGTCTCTTCGAGCGAGCGGATCTCGGTTTCTCGTTCGGCGAGCGCCGTTTCGAGGGAGAAGATCTTCCGGTCTCTGTCCGACAGCTCGGCTTTGATCCCGGTCAGCATCTCGCTGCCATCATGCCACGGCGGCTCCTCGTCCGTCGAGGGGGCTGGGTCGCGGCTCTCAGATGCCCGTTCCTTCAAGAAACAACTCCCGGGTCCGGTCGAGTCCCCATCGATCGTACTTTCCCGCGCGATCACTTCCGAATCACCACTTCGATCGACCTCTCGAAGAAGGCAGCCGGCACGCCGGGCAGCAAGCGCCGCAACAGCGTGGAATAGACTTGATCGTCCGAGCCTTCCCATTGCTTCGCAAGCCCGGGGTTTCGGCCGCGCAGAAATTCATCCTTCCCGACGAGGACTTGGAGCTCTTTGACCGGGGCGATAGCCAGGTCGATTTCGTGGAAACTCACTCCCCTGCCGTAGTGACAAAGTCCCGCCACGCCCTTGCCTGCAATTTCGGCAACGAGGTCCTTGCGCAGCGAGAACTTCTGCATGTATTCGGCCGCCATTTCGTCCGGCAGCCAATGAAACAGCGGGAGAAAAGACGTGTGCTCGTCGGTGTGCCACAGGCGGTTGGGGGCATCGGTGATGACCAGATGGCCGCCTTCCGGCAGCAAAGACCATGCCGCCGCAAGGGTCTTGTGGCGCTCGGCCGTCGTCATGTGCTCGAGGGAGGCAAAATAGATCACGCAATCGAACGATCCGGGCGCGAAATGCTCGGCGAGCTCGGCCGCGTTCACGATGCGGAAATCGACGCCCGACAAGCCCATCACGCGGCATCGCGTCTGGGCAACCGCGACTGCCCCCTTGTCGACATCGATGGCCGTGAGCGTGCATCCCTGCTCCGCCAACGCAGCGGTCGACGCGCCGGTTCCGCAGCCGATTTCAAGGACCCTCGCCCCGGCCAACGTGAACGCAGCGGAAAGCCAAGGGATGAATTGAGCTCGGTCAAGTTCGAGCCGCCGGAAAATGTGGTTTCCCAGGTCCCACGCTCCGCCTTCCCACGCGAACATCGGTCCCGCCGCCGCGAGGAGCGCGGCGCGGATCGTATCGAACATGCGCCGGTCATAGTCGACGACGTTGCGCGACAGCGCTAGTTCCAGCGGCCAATCTTGCCTGATCTGCTCGATTTCAGACCGCATGCGGTCGAACGGGTCCTCGCTCTCGTCGCGAGATATGTGCGGGCTCGGTGTGTCGGCGCGCGAGCGTGCCTGCCGCAGCCGCGCGACCAAAGAGCGCGTGCGCCGCCGGATTCCGGCATAGATCCTGGCAGGGTCGGCAATCACCGCCATTGTCCATCGCAGCCTCGATGCCGCCGGATCGGTGGGCCGGGGCGTCGGACGGCCCATGCGCTGCGCGAGGATGCCCGCGACTTCGGCCGCATACTCGGCCCACGTCTTGATCGGGCGGGTCACCGCTTCTTGGGCAAGCCGCCGATAGAGGTCGTGGTCGCACGCCAGTCGCAAAATTCCCGCGCGCAAAGCGTCGATATCGCGCATGTCCACCATGAGACAGCCGCCCGCCGCGGCGGCTTCCGCGATGGCGCCCGCGTTGTGGCAAAGGCAAGGGCGCGCATTCCACACGCTTTCCATCACCGGCAGCCCGAATCCCTCTTCATAGGAGGCGTAGACGGTAAAATCGCAGCGGGCATATAGCTCCTGCAAGGCCGCATCGTCGACATGGTCGAGAAAAAACGCGCCTGGAAGCTCGCTCATCCGCCGCTGCACCTCCGCCGCCAGTTCCGGGTACGACTGCGACGAGCCGGCGATGGTGAGCGAAATCCCGTCCGCCTGTCCCCCCCGCCGAAGCTGCTCGATCGCCTCGACCAGCTGCAGCTGGTTCTTTCTCGGATCGATGGTTCCGACGCACAGCACGGATACGGAGCTGCCTTCGCGCTCGCGTGCCTGGCGCGCGCGCGGCGCCTCGATGAACTCGCCGGGAAGCGGACAGGGAATGATCGATTCGCTCCCATGTCCGGCCATCGGGCCGGAATCCTGAGCATAGAATCGTTTCAGATCGTCGCCCGCGGCTCGGGAGATCGGCAGGATCACGTCGGCCTCACGCATCATTTTCCAGCAGTTGACGAACCCAGCGGTGAACTCGCGGGTAAACGTCGCAGCATGCTTCAACGGAATGAGATCGTAGAACAGGAAGGCGGTCTTCATGCCCAGCGCTCGCGCCTGGCGGATCACGTCGGCTGCCGCCGGCTCGGGAGGCGCGAGGATTTCCGGGACGATGAGCCATTTGCCGGCGTAATCCTCGGACAGGCGCTGCGGGACGCGGTAGGCCGGCCCGTTCCATTTCGCGAGGTGCCGGCGCCGGGCGTCGTCGAGCGGGGCGAACCGGCCCGCGCCATAGTCCCACCACACGAATTCAAGCTCGATCCCCAGGCGCTCGAGACTGCGGGCGAGGACCCGGGTGACCCGTTGGACGCCGGTATTGAACGGATGCCGGACGGTGAAATCGACCCAGTAGTACGCCTGCCGAATGCCGGTAGGGCGATCGAGCGCGTCGAGCACGGCGTTTGCATAGTCCTGCCATGATCGCATCCGCCGCGACCCGGCCTCCTGGGCCAAGCGCCGGCGCAAGGCCGGATCGGTCGCCAACAGCCCGATGCCGCGCGCAAGCTCCTCGACCGAACGGGTGTCGACGGTGAGACATCCTCCGCCGGCGGCCGCCTCGGCCATGGCGCCGAAATTCGCGCACAGGCATGGCTTGCCGAACCAGAGGCTCTCGACGATCGGCAGGCCATATCCTTCCTCGATCGACGGAAATACCGTGAAATGGCACTCGCCATACCTCGCGAAAACGTCCTCGTCGGGCACGGACCGCGCGAGTTCGATGCGCGGATTTTGCTGCATCAATTTTTGCACCTTGCGCAGCGCGGCCGGAAAGTGATTTCCGATCAACGTCAACCGAACGTCCAGCTCCGGACGTGCGGCGCAAAAAGCGTTGAAGGCCTGCAGGAGCTTGTCCTGATTTTTGCGCGGCTCGATGAGACCCAACGAGATGATCTTGAGCGCGGCTCCCGCCGGTTCGCTCGGGGCTTCGACGCGGCGATGGCCGGGAACTTCCTCGGGCAACGGACAACAAATGATCTGCGGCAACGCCGTCGTCTGGAATCCGAGCGTTCGATAGTACCGCTCGAGCTCCTCCTGCGAATAGCGCGACACCGGAATGATCATGTCGGCCAGGGACATCTGTTGGACGTAGCGTGCATGCCGGTCGCGTAGTTCTTCATAGCCGCGCACCGTGATGGGAATGAGGTCGTGGAATATGAACGCGACCTTCAGCCCGACGCGATGCGCGTATTCAATCAGATCGAGCGCCGTGCACCCGCTGTGGTAGGGGCATTCCGGGACGATCAGCCAGCTTCCGCCAAGGTCGTCCCGATCCGCCGGATCGAGCTCGAGCGGACGGCCGATGGCGCCTTGCGGACGAAATGCTGGACCGTTCCAGCGCGAGAACCGGCGCAATTCGTCGTCGCTCGATCGGGTCGCGGCCCGCGCTTCGCCGAGCCAACTCACAAATACGACGTCGCGGCCAAGTTCCCCGAGCGCGCGACTGAGATATCGCGTCACCCGCTGGATCCCGCCGTTGCTTTCGAAACCGGCGGTATGATGGACGAAATAGAAAATCTTTGCGTTCATTCGGCGTGTCTTGCCATAACTGCGATCATTGTCTAGCGCATGTTCCGGCGAAGGGGGGCGCTAGCGGGAACGCTCCGCGGCAATTTCGAACTCCGCGGGCGGGTAGCCTGACCCCGCCACGGAGACACTTGTGATATTGACGAACCCCGCCTCCGTCAGGAGTCGGGACAGGCTCTCGGGCGTGAACAGGTTGCCGCGGAAGGTGCCGTCATCGCCCTGTTCGAGCAATCCGGCGCGGAACTCCTCGAACGAGCATGTGCCCGCTGCGAGCGCCGCGATCATGAGGGAAGCGTCGCGCGCGACGGCGCG
>DASZJC010000234.1:0-11174 GCA_035948495.1 Xanthobacteraceae bacterium
AACGCCGTGCGGGCGATGGTCTCGACCCCGGTCGCGAGCCGCCGGTCGGGATCGGACGTGGCCACGCCGATGGTCTTGGTTCCGAGGTCGAGCCCGATCAGCGCGCCGCGGCGGGGCAGGTGGGCGGCCGCCTCGACCAGATCGAGAATGGGAGCTGGCATCGACGACGCGTAGCATGCAGAGGGTCGGGGGCCAACGCGGTTGATCCTGCGCTCGGCGGGTTTATGTTCGTGGCTGACCCCCTGCAATAAGGAGCTCCAATGTCCGTCGACGCCAAGACCGTCCGCAACATCGCGCATCTCGCGCGCATCGCGGTCAACGACGACGAGATCGAGCACCTGCAGGGCGAGCTCAACGCCATTCTGGCGTTCGTCGAGCAGCTTGCCGATGTCGACGTGACCGGCGTGGAGCCGATGACGTCGGTTACCCCCATGACCATGAAGAAGCGCGCCGACGTTGTCACCGACGGCGGCGATCCGGAGGCAATCCTCAAGAACGCGCCGGCGCGGGAGGGCGACTACTTCGTCGTCCCGAAGGTCGTCGAGTAGCGGCGCGCATGGCTGACCTCACGGCGCTCACGATTGCGGCGGCCCGGGCCGGACTGCTCGCCAAGGAGTTCACCGCGGTCGAGCTTGCGGACGCGCACCTTGCCGCCATGGAGCGGGCGCGCGGGCTCAACGCCTATGTGCTGGAGACGCCCGAGCGCGCGCGCGAGATGGCCAAGGCAGCCGACGCGCGGCTTGCCGCCGGCGAGGCACGGCTACTCGAAGGCATTCCGCTCGCCGTCAAGGACATGTTCTGCACGCAAGGCGTTCGCACCACCGCCTGCAGCCGCATCCTCGAGCCGTTCGTGCCCACCTATGAATCGACCGTCACCGCCAACCTGTGGCGCGACGGCGCGGTGCTCTTGGGCAAGACCAACAACGACGAGTTCGCCATGGGCTCGTCGAACGAGACGTCCTGCTTCGGTCCGGTGGTCTCGCCGTGGCGGCGCAAGGGTGCGAACACGCACCTCGTGCCGGGCGGCTCGTCCGGCGGCTCGGCGGCGGCGGTCGCCGCGTTCCTCGCCCCCGGCGCGACCGGCACGGACACCGGCGGATCCATTCGTCAGCCGGCGGCGTTCACCGGCGTCGTGGGCCTCAAGCCGACCTACGGGCGCTGCTCGCGCTGGGGCATCGTCGCGTTCGCGTCCTCGTTCGACCAAGCCGGGCCGTTCGCGCGAAGCGTCGGCGATGCGGCGCTGTTACTCCGCTCCATGGCCGGCCATGACCCGAAGGACACGACCTCGGCCGATCGCCCGGTGCCCGACTATGCGGCGGCGGTCGGGCGCTCGATCAAAGGCATGCGCATCGGGATTCCCAAGGAATATCGGGTCGAGGGCATGCCGGCGGAGATCGAGGCGCTGTGGGAGAAGGGCAGGGGGTGGCTCGCCGACGCGGGTGCCGAGATGGTCGCGGTCTCGCTCCCGCACACCAAGTATGCGCTGCCCGCTTATTATATCGTCAACCCGGCGGAGGCCTCCTCGAACCTCGCCCGCTACGACGGCGTGCGCTATGGGCTGCGCGCGGAGGGCGACGAGGTCATTGACATGTACGAGCGCACCCGCGCGGCCGGATTCGGCAAGGAGGTGCGCCGGCGCGTCATGATCGGCACCTACGTGCTCTCCGCCGGATACCAGGACGCCTACTACGTGCGCGCCCAGCGGGTCCGCACCCTCATCAAGAAGGACTTCGAGGATTGCTTCGCCGCCGGGATCGACGCCATGCTCACTCCGGCGACGCCGTCTGCGGCATTTGCCGTCGGCGAAAAGTCCGCGGGCGACCCGGTGGAAATGTATTTGAACGACGTGTTCACCGTGACGGTGAACATGGCCGGCCTGCCGGGCATCGTCGTCCCGGCCGGGCTCGACGGGCAGGGGCTGCCGCTCGGCCTGCAGGTGATCGGCCGGCCGTTCGACGAGGAGACGTTGTTCGCGCTGGGCGCGGTGATCGAGCAGGCCGCCGGCGCCTTCGTCCCGGAGCGCTGGTGGTGAGCCCCTTGACGCCGTCGAGACGTCTGGGTTAGTGTGTGTAATAAACATACACACATGGAGGCGGGCCGTGACCAAGTACGCGCCGCTCGGAGACCACCTGCGCCGTCAGCGCACCGCCGAGGTCGCGATGACCTTCGCGCAGATCGAGCGCATCATCGGCGGAAAGCTGCCGCCCTCGCAGTACCATCGCGCGTGGTGGAGCAACAATCCCTGGAACAATGTGATGACGAAAGTCTGGCTCGATGCCGGCTTCGTCACCGAGCAGGTCGATATCGAGCGGCGCAAGCTGGTTTTTCGCAGGGTCGCAAAGGAGCACACCCCGATGGGACATCTTGAGGAGGCGACGCAGAAGTCGGAGGAGCATTTCGCTTCAGGGCGCCATCCGCTGTTCGCAGCGCTCAAGGGCTTGACGCGCATCCCCGCCGGAACCGACTTGACGCAGCCGGCCGATCCCGAGTGGGGCCAGAATGACTGACGGCGATACGCCGCTGCTGCTCGACACATGCGCGGTCATTTGGGTCGTCGAGGATCAGCCGATTTCCGGGACGGCGACGTTGGCTTTGGACAAGGCCCATGCCGCCGACCAGTTCGTCTACGTCTCGCCGATCACCGCCTGGGAACTGGGCCTGCTGGTGGCGCGCGGGCGCTTGACCACGATCATCAAGCCGCAGCTTTGGTTCGAGCGCCTGCTCGATGTGCCCAACATGCGCCTTGCCGACATGTCGCCCGACCTGCTGATCTCCTCATCCTTTCTTCCCGGCGAGCCGCCGCGCGATCCCGCCGATCGCATCATTGCGGCGACGGCGCGCGAATACGGCTATACGCTGATGACGCGAGACCGACTGCTTCTGACGTACGCCGAGCAGGGCCATATTCAGGCGGTGTGCTGCTGAACGAGGGCGACCCTCCATGAGCCTTGCCGAGTTCAAGCGCGGCTTAGCGAAGCCGAAACCGCCGGCGGACCTGGCGCCGACGCTCGCGGCGCTGTGGTGGGCGGCTAAAGACGACTGGGACCAGGCCCACCGTATCGTTATGAAAGAGGACGGCCGCGACGCCGCCTGGGTGCACGCCTATCTGCACCGGGTCGAAGGCGATCTCGACAATGCCGGCTACTGGTATCGACAGGCGCGCCGCCCCGCGGCGTCGGGACCGCTCGCGGCGGAATGGGACGCGATCGCGGCCGCCTTGATCGACAAGCAGGCGGAGACGCCATGAGCGCGCCGGCGACGACCAAGTTGAAAAAGGGCACAACGGGCGACTGGGAAGTCGTCATCGGGATGGAAGTCCATGCCCAGGTGACCTCGAAAGCAAAGCTGTTCTCGGGCGCGTCGACCGCGTTCGGCGGATCACCCAACTCGCACGTTTCGCTGGTCGACGCGGCGATGCCCGGCATGCTGCCGGTGATCAACGAGGAGTGCGTACGCCAGGCGATCCGCACCGGCCTCGGGATCAATGCGCGCGTCAACCTCAGGTCCGTGTTCGACCGCAAGAATTATTTCTATCCCGACCTGCCGCAGGGCTACCAGATCAGCCAGTACAAGTCGCCGATCGTCGGCGAGGGCGAAGTCAAGGTCGAATTGGCCGACGGCGAGACCATCGCGGTCGGGATCGAGCGGCTGCACCTCGAGCAGGACGCCGGCAAGTCGCTGCACGACCAGCATCACACGCTGTCGTTCGTCGACCTCAACCGCTCGGGCGTTGCCCTGATGGAGATCGTGTCGAAGCCGGATTTGCGTTCAGCCGAGGAGGCCAAGGCGTTTCTCGGCAAGCTGCGCACGATCCTGCGCTACCTCGGGACTTGCGACGGCGACATGGAGAAGGGCAACCTGAGGGCCGACGTGAACGTGTCGGTGCGGCGGCCCGGCGCGGAACTCGGCACGCGCTGCGAGATCAAGAATGTCAACTCGATCCGGTTCATCGGACAGGCCATCGAATACGAGGCGCGCCGGCAGATCGGCGTCATCGAGGACGGAGGCACCATCGAGCAGGAAACGCGCCTGTTCGATCCGGTGAAGGGCGAGACGCGCTCGATGCGCACCAAGGAAGAGGCGCACGACTATCGCTATTTCCCCGATCCCGACCTGCTGCCGCTCGAACTCACGCCCGCGTATGTCGAAACGCTCAAGGCAGCGCTGCCCGAACTGCCCGATGCCAAGCGGATGCGGTTCGTGCACGACTTCGGTCTGTCGGTCTATGACGCGGGTGTGCTGGCAGGCGAACGCGAGATCGCTGATTTCTTCGAGGCGGTGGCGGCCGGGCGCGACCCCAAGCCCGCGGCCAATTGGGTGATCAACGAACTGTTCGGCCGGCTCAACAAGGAAGGCAAGGGCATCGGGCAATCGCCGGTGTCGGCGGCGCAGCTCGGCGCGATCCTCGACCTGATCGGCGATGGCACGATCTCCGGCAAGATCGCCAAGGATCTGTTCGAGATCGTGTGGAGCGAGGGCGGAGACCCGCGTGCGATCGTCGAGGCGCGCGGCATGGTGCAGGTCTCCGACGTGGCGGCGATCGAGAAGATGGTCGACGACATCATTGCCGCCAATCCCGACAAGGCCGCGCAGGCGAAAGCGAAGCCGGCGCTGATCGGCTGGTTCGTCGGCCAGGTGATGCGCGCGTCCGGTGGGCGCGCCAACCCGCAAGGCGTGAACGAGTTGCTCAAGCGCAAGCTCGGCATCTGACGATCGGGCGGCGATCGACACATCCGTTCGACGGATTGCAGCCGCCACCGGCGACCTCGCAACGCACTGGACGTCGCCGCGAGCGGGTCGCGCGCCGCGAATCACTTGCACTGATTCGCTCGACTCGCGACGATTTTCGCCCTTGCTTGGAGCCGATCGGCCGATCGGTGGAAAAAATTTTCGCCGACCGCACGAGGACGCCGCGGAGCGTTCGCTTGCATGATCGCGCGGCGCGCTTGCCGCGCCGACGCGCGCGTCGGCGTTGCGGCTCCGTCATGCGCGCGTCACAGAAGTGCCCGTGCCGCAGGCATTTCTTCGTTTCGTTTGCGAGGGCGATCGCACCACACCGCCGCGCCGCGCGCACGCGCCGCGCCGACGCGGACGAACGACGCGGCGCGCCGATGCGTCACCGCCGCGCGCCGTCGCTGTCCACCATTCGTTAAGCGGATTCGCTGTTTTTTTCGTTGTGCTGTAGTAATCGGAGTGCAGTGCACGTCGATTCGCGACTGCACTGTTCCGATATCGCCATCTCATCATGGCTAGGAGGGCAGTATGGCGAAGAAGGCTAAGAAGGCGAAGAAGGCGGCGAAGAAGAAGAAGACCTACAAGAAGAAGATGTAGGTCTAGAGCCGTAGACGCGATTGGCGTCCACGATGCCAACCGCAACGTCGCACATGTCGGCGAGGTCGAGGGCACGCAAGCGCACGCTGCAGCCAAGCGCCTCGCCGACAAAAGTCGACGCCGAGGGCGTCGGCGAAATCGAGGCTCACCCTTCACGGATTCCGGCTGTCGGCCCGACCAGCAAGGTCGGTCGCATGCTCTCGCCGGGCGGCGCGCCGTTCTCACGTGCGCGTTCACCTGCGCGAAAGCGAGCACAAGCAGGCGGACCATCTCGCGAAGAACCGGTACGTCCACATGCCTTGCCTCACCGCAGGCAAAGGCACGTGTGCAAGTCCGCGATCCTCGAACATCTCGCCGACGCCCTCGGAAAATTTCGGGCGCCGATCACCGCGTTAGCCGCAATCCCGGCGGCCCTGCCGCGTCCCTGCACGCGCGCGCGGCTCAGCCCTTGAGGCAATCCTTCATGAAGGCGCGATAGGCGGCGCGTCCGCTGACGTGCTTCTGCGCTTTTTCGTCTTTCCATTTGGCCGCGCAGTCCTTCATCTTCTGCTGCTGCGAAGTCGTGCCTTTCCCGGCGTTGTCCTGCGCCTGGACCGGAACGGCCAGAACGGCGGCGCCGAAGGCCAAAGACGCGGCGGCGACGAGCAAATGTTTGCGCATGGTCGAATCCTCCCCGTGGTTGGAAGTCGGGCCGGCGCGAAGATCCTGGGTTTGAGGCAACCCGGCGGCCGGCAATCTGAGACCCGCGTCCCGCAGCGGGATGCGGGACTCCAGTCGTACCACAACCGGACCCCTAGGCCAGCCGAATTTTCGCGCCGCGCGCATGGCCTTGCCCGGACCGGATACGCCGCACGAAGCATCGGCGTTGACGCGCCGGTCGCGATGGTTATCGCGCCGCAAAGGCTCAGGGTTTCCGCCGGGTAAGCGCCGGGCCGATATCGCGGTAGCATCGTGGTTTGTACGGTTAATCGCCGGTTTCGGCGCAATGCGCATTCAGATTCGATTCATCTCGCCGCTTAAGCCGTCGTTCAAATCTCCGGTCGATCATCGCGCCGCTCGGGAACGGCAAGCCGCTCGGGCTGGGGGAGCGCCTCGGGGCAATCGGGCGCTCATGGGACAGGGGAAAGCGACATGGCTCGTTATGAAATCGCCGGCCTCGAGGGCGCGTCACTCGGCCAGGGCAACGCGCCCGCCGACATGTTCTTCGAGCTCGGCATGATGTACTCGACCGGCCGGTCGGTGCCGACCGATCTCGTCACCGCGCACAAGTGGTTCAACATTGCGGCGATGCGCGGCAGCCGCGATGCCATTCGGCTGCGCGTCGAGATCGCCGCCGAAATGTCGGCGGCCGAGATCGCCACCGCCCAGCGCGCCGCGCGCGACTGGCTGAGCGCGCACTGACTGGTTTCGGTGAATTGCCGGCGGCCGGCGGCGTTCGCGGCCGTTCCGGCGACGCGAAGGCCGGGCAGGGGATGAGCGTGCGCGCGAGGCCTATCGGTTTTTCTGCACCCAGAACTGATACATGCCGATGAACGCGCGCGGGTTCTCCGTTTCGAAGCGGTGCCAGTGGTCGAGGTTCGTCGCCGCCATGTCGTCGGGGAATCTCGCCAGATAGCCCTGCAGGACCTGGGCGTCGACGTCGAAGCCGAGCAGCTGCAAACCGTGCTCCCTGAGGAAGGCGTCGATCTCCGGGAGCGTCACGCGATGTTCCTCGACGTGGAACAGCAGGTCGCGACATTCGCTCGTGCTAAAAAAATCCTTGATCTCGGTCACGTTCCGCAACGGCGCAGCCTCGGCGCTCATCAGCTCCTGGCGGCAGCGCCGAATGTCCTCGGCGGTCGGGCGATATCCACGCTCGGTGATCCACGCGCGGGCGGTGACGATGTCGGCGCGCGCGAGTTGGCTATAGAGGCCGAGGCGCATGACTCCGCCCGGCCGCAATAGCGAGAGCAGGACGCGCCACCCCGCCAGCGGTTCGGCAAGATGGTGCAACACCCCGACGGCCTCGATGAGATCGAAGGTGCGCTCGATCGCCCCGAGACGCAGGATATCGGCCTGGGCATACTCGACGTTGCGCAGTCTGGCTTCCTGCGTCTTCCGCTTGGCGTGGCCGAGGCTGGCGAGGCTCAGGTCGACGGCGAGAATGGCGGCGCCGACAAATCGCTGCGCCGTCTCGATCGACTGCTGACCGGTGCCGCAGCCGGCAATCAGGATGTCGATGGTACTGCCCTTGCCGAGATTTTGGAATGCAGCCAACGGAAACGCATCGCGCAAGAACCCGTCGATCGTGACGGATTCGACGGCAGGCACCCGCAGCCAGCGCGGATACGGGTTTTCTTCGTACTGATGCCTGACCTTCAGCGACACCTCGTCGCCGATCGAGGTGAGGCGCGGGATGTCGTCGACGATCAGCCGTTCCTCGCCCGGTTCGCGCACCTGCTGCGTGAATACGCCCTCGACGGCATTCGGCCAGGACTGGGCAAGGAGCGCATCGACCGCCGGCACGGCACGGAGCGGAGCATACGCGCCGAGGGCAACCAGCCAAAGCGCGTGGATCGGGCCCGCGGACGCAATTGCGTCGGCTAGCATCTGCTGCAGGCGCCGCACAATTGCGGCTTCCTCCTCGCCCAGCGCGTAGGCGTATTCGTTGACGAAGCATTGACGCGCCAGCGCGCAACAAAAACTCAAGACATCGGCCGCGACGACCTGGCCGATGGTCGCAGCGACGGCCATGTCGAGCACGATCGCGCGGACCTTGGTCAGGAACCGCTCGAGGTCCGCATCGCAGACCAGCGCGAATTGCAACAGGCCGCGAAGCAGGCGATGATCGGCGACCGCCGTGAGGCCGGCCGAGCCCAACAGCTCATGCGCCGAAAGCCTGCTCGGTCCTGCGTGCGTCGCGCGTTCGATGCCGGCGGCGATGCTTGCGTCGCGTTTGACGAGGCCGATGCCGACGCGGACGAGGTCGGCCGGCCGACCCCAGGTCTCCTCCAGCGCCCGCAGCAGCAGGCCCTCCAGGTCGCCGGCGTCCGCGCCGCGCCATCCCTTGACGCACTGAACGAACAGAGCCTTGGCGTCGGTCGTCGGCTTCAGGTCGAGGGCGCGCTTGGCGACATCGAGCGCCTCTGCCGCCCGCCCGTGCGCGAGGAGCGCTTTGCCGAGGTTCACGTATGCTTCGATGAGTTCCGGCTTGAGGGCGAGCGCGCGTTGGAACAGCGCAACGGCCTCGTCCCACGATCCTTGCGTCAGGAGCAGGCCGCCGAGATTGTTGTGGGCTTCGGCGTAGTCCGCATCGAACTCCAGCGCGCGCCGGTATTGCGAAGCCGCCGCGTCCAGCTGGCCGAGGTCCCGGTGCACGTTGCCGAGGTTCAGGTGCGTCGCGGCGGACGCCGGTTCGAGTTCCAGAGCCCGCCGATAGCGCGCGGCGGCTGCCTCCAGGTCGCCGCGCAGCCGCAGGACGTTTCCCAGATTCATGTGGGCGGCGCCATAGTCGGGCTTGAGCCGGACCGCCTGCTGATAACACGCCTGCGCTTCGTCCAGCTTGCGCTGCTCGACCAGCGCGTTGCCGAGATTGTAGTGCGTTTCCGCGGCGCCCGGGCTGATCGCCAGAGCCCGCCGGTAGCACGCGACCGCCTCGTCCAACTTGCCCTGGGCCTTGAGCGTGCTGCCGAGATTGTTGCTCGCTTCCGCGCTGTTGGGATCGAGAGCGAGGACGCGCCGATAACCGGCCGCCGCCTCCGAAAGCTTGCCCAGCTCCCGCAGCGCGTTGGCGAGGCTCATGTGCGCGGCCGCGTTGTCCGGCTTGAGGGCGACGGCTCGCGCAGAGTGCGCGGCTGCCGCGTCAAGACGCCCGAGCGCGCGCCAGGCCGCGGCAATGTTGTTGTGAAGTTCCGGACTGCTGTCGTTCAACGCGATCGCCTTGCCGATCAAATCGACCGCCGCCTCGTTACGGCCGGTGAGATGGGCGATCAGGCCGAGAAGGTGCAGGCTGTCGGCGTGACGGGGATCGGCCCCGAGAATTTGCCGGCACAACCTTTCGGCGTCGGGCAGCTGGCCGGCTTGAAGGTGGCGAAGCGCCGCGGCGAACGGTTGCGCGGTCGCCGCGGCGCCGACGCCGAATCCCAAGGGACCCGCTGCCCGGCTCTTGTCGGACTTTTGTGCGCGCCGGTCTTTTCGGTTCATGACGAGGTTCCGGCTCCGGGCGCAGCTCCGACGTGCGTCAACTCGGCCCGCACGCGTTCGATGACGCTCTCCCAATCGCCGATCGACGGCTGGCGGAACAGCTTGGCCGTCGGATACCAGGGGCTGTCGTCGCGCTCAAGCAGCCAGCGCCAGTCGGCGGAGAACGGCAACAAGATCCACAGCGGCCGCCCCATCGCGCCGGCGAGATGGGCGACCGCGCTGTCGACGCTGATGACGAGGTCGGTGAGCGCGAGCACGGCCGCGGCGTCGGCGAAGTCCGACAGCTCGTCGCCGAGATGGGTCAGCCGCGGCGCCCCGGCAAGCACGCGGGCGTCGCCCTCGCGCACGTCGCGTTGAACGCTGACGAACGAGGCCCCGTCGATCGACCAGAGCGGTTGCAGCCGGGCGAGCGGGATCGAGCGGTTGCGGTCGTTGGCGTGGGCGGCGCTTCCCGACCAGGCCAGGGCGACGCGCGGTCGAACAAGGCCGTCCATGCGGGCGCGCCACTTTTCCAGGCGCGCGGCCGGGGCCGCGAGGTAGGGAATCTCCGCCGGAATGGACGCAAGCTCGGTCTTGAACGCCAACGGCAGGCTCGCCAGCGGGCAGTGCAGGTCGAAGGGCGGCGGCGCTTCGCCGCGCGCGAGGACGCGCGCGGCACCGTCGAGCCCCGACAGAAGCTCCTTAAGCGGCGGCGCGACCTCGAGCACGACGGTGGCGCCGGCGCGCGCCAGCGGCTTGGCGTAGCGGACGAACTGGATGGTGTCGCCGAAGCCTTGCTCGGCATGCAGCAGAATTGTCTTGCGCGCGACCGGCGGGGTGCCGAGCCACAGCGGCTGGCGGAACGTGCGCCGATGCGGCGCTATGGACGCAACCTTCCAGCGCCATTCGTAGGCGGCAAGACCGCGGGCCAAATCCCCGGCGGTCAAGAGCGCGTGCGCTTCGTTGAGATGGGCGTCGGCGAACTGCTTATCGAGCGCGATTGCCTTGCCGTAGCTTGCCAGCGCCTCGCCGTGGCGATTGAGCGCGCGCAACGCGATGCCGCGATTGTTGTGCGCCTTGACGTAGTCCGGGGCGATCGCGATCGCGCGATCATAGGCCGCGATCGCCTCCTCGAACCGGTCGCACTGCGCAAGCGCGTTGCCGCGATTGAAATGGGCTCCGGCGTGACGCGGTTGGGCGGTGAGGACGGCGTCGTAGCCGGCGATGGCCTCCTCCGCGCGGTCGAGCGCGAGCAGGGCGTTGGCGCGATTGAGCTGCGCCTCGAGGTGGCGAGGGGCAATCGCCAGCAGCCGTTCGAACGAGGCGAGCGCCTCCGCCGGGCGATCGAGGTTGAGCAGCGCCGTGCCGCGGTTGTTGAGTGCCTCGACGTGATCGGGGTCGAGCGCAAGCGCCTGCTCGAAGCTCGCGAGCGCATCGGCGTCGCGCTTGAGCGCGTGCAGCACGAGCCCGAGGTTCGACCGGGCGTCGGCCGAGCGCGGATTGACCGCGAGCGCGGCGCCGATCAGCCGATAGGCCTCGCCGGCCTTTCCGGCCTGGTGCTTGAGCAGACCCAGGAGATGCAGCGCGTCGAAATGGTCGCGGCGGGCCTTGAGAATCCGCGCATAGATCTTCTCGGCGCGGGCAAGATCGCCCTGGCGATGCAGCGCGACGGCCTGCTCGAT
>DASZJC010000235.1:0-2161 GCA_035948495.1 Xanthobacteraceae bacterium
GCGCCCTGCAAATCCGCCACCGGCACGCTGAAGGTACGCGCGGCGCCGGTCCAGTCGCCGAGCTTCACCCAGCGGCGCACCACGTTGTGGTACGTCACCGTGCGCCCGCTATTCTCGCCGCGACCGATCGTCACGGGAATCGCCTTGCCGAGCGCGCACAGCCACACTTCGCCGCTGGCCGCTTCGGGCGTGGCGGCGAGCACGTCGACGTTGAGCTTGCCGTCGGCGATGGAGAGCTTGACCGGCAGCGACAAGGTCGCCCCGTCGCGCCGGCTTTCCGCGATCGCCTGCTCGATCGCGGCCTTGTCGCTGCCGACCGCGTGGACGAGCCCGTTGACCACGACCTGCGGGGTGAACACGTCGCCGTCCCCGCGCGTCTTGGCATAGAAGCGCTGGCGCGCCGCGTGGCGCGGCTTGGCGAGGGTGTCCTTCCAGCCGATATAGTCCCAGTAGTCGATCGGCAGGCTCATCGCCACGATCGAGGGATCGCGCGCCAATTCGCCCAGCAGGCGGTCGGCGGGCGGGCAGGACGAACAGCCCTGACTGGTGAACAACTCGACGACCGCGCGCGGCTCGGCGCCCGCCTGAACCGCGCCGATTGCCACGGACGCAACGGCGGCGAGCAGGCCCGGCAACAGGGCGCGGCGGCGCTTCATCCCGATCTCCACCCCTCCCCGGCCGTGCGGACCGAGGCCTGCAAACTCGTAATGCTACAAACTCATAATAACGCGTCCGATCACCCGCCACTCAATTCACGGTGAGAGTCGCCGGACCCGCCTCAAGCCGCCGCGAGATGGCGCAGCACGTACTGCAGGATGCCGCCGCTCTTGAAATAATCGAGTTCCTCGAAGGTATCGATGCGGCAGAGCACCGGCACGCGCTTGAGGCCGCCGTCGCGCGCGACGATCTCGGCGATGAACCGCTGGTGCGGCTTGATCTCGCCGGTGAGCCCGCGGATGGTGATGATCTCGTCGCCCTTGATGCCGAGCGTCTGCCACGACGAGCCCTCCTCGAACACCAGCGGCAGCACGCCCATGCCGACGAGGTTGGCGCGATGGATGCGCTCGAACGATTGGGCGATCACCGCGCGGATGCCGAGCAGCACCGCGCCCTTGGCAGCCCAGTCGCGCGAGGAGCCGGTCCCGTATTCCTTGCCGGCCATGACGATCAGCGGCACGCGCTCGCTCTTGTAGCGCATGGCGGCGTCGTAGATCGGCATGCGCTGGCGCGATGGAAAGTGCACCGTCACCCCGCCTTCGACGCCCGCCACCATCTGGTTCTTGATGCGGATGTTGGCGAAGGTGCCGCGCATCATCACTTCGTGATTGCCGCGCCGGGTGCCGTACTGGTTGAAGTCGATCGGCTTGACCTTGTGCGCGATGAGGTACTTGCCGGCCGGCGAATCCTGCTTGATCGAGCCCGCCGGGGAAATGTGGTCGGTGGTGATCGAATCGAGGAACAGGCCGAGGATGCGCGCGTCGACGATGTCGGTGATCGGCGCCGGAGTGCGGGTCATGCCGGTGAAATAGGGCGGGTTCTGCACGTAGGTCGACTTGCGGTCCCACGCGTAGGTGGTGCCGCCCTTGACCGAAATCTTGCGCCAATTGGCTTCGCCCTTGAACACGTCGGCGTACTTGCGGGCAAACATCCCCTTGTTGATGACCTTGCGGATGACCGCGGCGATCTCGCGACTGGACGGCCAGATGTCCTTGAGGAAGACGTTCTTGCCTTTGGCGTCGGTCCCGAGCGGCGTCTTGACGAGGTCGACCTGCAGCGAGCCGGCGAGCGCGTAGGCGACGACGAGCGGCGGGGAGGCGAGGAAGTTCGCCCGCACGTCCGCGTTCACGCGCCCCTCGAAATTGCGGTTGCCCGACAGCACCGCGCACGCCACCAAGTCATTCTCGTTGACGGCCTTGGAGATTTCCGGCGGCAGCGGCCCGGAGTTGCCGATGCAGGTGGTGCAGCCGAAGCCCACCAGGTTGTACCCGAGCTTGTCGAGATCGGCCTGCAGGCCCGACTTCGACAGATATTCGGCGACCACCTGGGAGCCCGGCGCGAGCGAGGTCTTCACCCACGGCTTGACCTTGAGGCCCTTGGCGGCGGCCTTGCGGGCGAGCAGGCCCGCCGCCACCATCACGCTCGGATTGGACGTGTTGGTGCA
>DASZJC010000236.1:0-4833 GCA_035948495.1 Xanthobacteraceae bacterium
GATACCTGTTTCCTGATCCCTGGCTACTGCGTGCACATGAACGAGCTGATCTGGTCGTCCCAGTTGGGGCCGAGGTCGCGGTAGCTCCCCGGCGCAAGCCGCATGGCATCTCCGCCGAATTGCGCCTCGGTCGAGAAGTCCCACGTGCCGGAGATGACGTTGATCGAGGAGATGTGCTTGTCCCACTGGTCGTTGAGCAGCGGCTGGTCCTCGGTCGTCTTGAACGAGGTGCCGGCCAGATCCTTGTCCTGGTAGACCACGACCTCGCAGCCCTGGCGCGGCGCCGCCGCGACGGGAGGTGCCGCGGCGACCGCACCGGTCTTGCGCACCCGCGGGCAGAACTGGACGCACTGCGGAATGGTCGAGCCGTCGTCGGTGGCAACGTCCTGCCAACGCAAGGCGCAACCGTCGTCGGTGTAGCCGGTGCAGACCGGTTCCGCCAACGCGACGTAGTCCTCCGGATAGTAGAAGTCGGGCCCGATCGCATAGCCGGTCAGCAGGCCGATGCCGATCAGGTTGCGCCAGCCGCCGTGCCACCAGAAGCGGCGCCCGGCGAACGCGGAAAAGCGCCGGTTGCGGATGGAGGTGAACTTCCTGTTGGCGTTCCGGTTGATATTCGCGTTGCGATTGACATTCCGGTTGCGGTTGATGTTGGTGTTGCGGTTGATGTTGGTATTGCGGTTGATGTTGGTATTGCGGTTGATATTCGTGTTGCGATTGACGTTCCGGTTGACGTTGCGATTGACGTTCCGGTTGACGTTTCGGTTGGTGTGGGTCGTTCTGGTCGTATGGGTGGTGCGTGTGGTTCTGGCATGGCTGACGCTTCGCCCGCCGCCGCCCCTGCCGCCGCCGCCGCCCATCCGAGCGTGGCCGCCGCCGCCGCCGCCACCGCGGAAGCCGCCGCCGCCACCCCTGCCGCCGCCACCGCCGCCGCCCCTGCCGCCGCCACCGCGCGCCAGCACGACATCGGTCGAGGTCGTCGCCGCCCGGTCGATTGCAGAAGCTCCGGAAACGGGCGCCGCGCCCGCGCCGGTCGTCGTTGCGGCGAACATCGGCAAGGAAACCGCCAACACGCCTGCAACCAGCAATCCACGTCTGATACTGGACATCAGTCCTCCCTGTTCGGCCGGCCCGTCTCGCCGCCACTTGGTCGAGCGTCCGCCGCGATGCTCCACAATGCCGCGTCAGACCTTACCGCAATCCGGCAACGGCACAAGTCACGCCAAGCCGTGCCGGAAGAGAACGGATCGGCAAGGGATAATGTATATAAAGACGCTCGACGCCGGGTCCGACCGGGCGACGGATTCGATATCGCCGCCCACCGGGACGTGACTTGCAATGGGACCGCGGGATGATATTGAACGGCGCGCCGGGGATATTCGCTCAGCCGTCATGGCCGGCGCCGACCGGTGCCAGACTGTGCCGCTCACGTGGGGGATCGACTTGACCGGACTTATTCACTCCTTGCCGATGGCCGAACATGGCCGTCGGCGGCGGCTCGCGGCGCACGGCCGCGTCGCCGCGCTCGCTGTCGCGCTTGCCTTCCTCGCTGGCCCGACCGACGCCGCACCGGGGCACGCGAAGACGCACCGGCACGGCGGCGCCGCCAAGCACGTACCGGCCGAAAAACCGCCGAGCGGCCCATTGACCATCGTCGTGTCGATCGGGAGCCAGCACGTCTCCCTCTATGCGGACGGCGCGTTCGTGGGGCGCGGCCCGGTGTCGACCGGCATGCACGGCCACCCGACCCCGGTCGGCATCTTCACCGTCATCCAAAAGGATCGCTACCACCGGTCGAACATCTACAGCGCCGCGCCGATGCCGTTCATGCAGCGCATCACCTGGTCCGGCGTGGCGATCCACCAGGGGGTGCTGCCCGGCTACCCGGCCTCGCACGGCTGCATCCGCACCTCGAGCGACTTCGCCGTGCGGCTGTGGGGCATCACCAAGCTCGGCGCCCGCGTGATCGTCGCGCGCAGCGACCCGGCCCCGGCCGCCATCGCCAATCCGCATCTGTTCGCGCCGCGGTCGGATTCGGCGCCCGATCCCAAACCGGAGCCCGCCGTCGCCAGCGCCCCGGCCGCAACGAGCGTCGTATTGCCCGCGGCCGACCGGGGGCTCGCCGATCCGGACGACTTCAACAATCCGGTGGACATCAGAGGCAGCGAGCCCATCCGGGCCTCCGTGGCGGAGAGCGCCGATCCGCCCGCGATCAACGTCGCCAAAGCGGCGGCCGACGCGGGCATGCAGGCGGAGGCGGCGCGCAAGCCCGGCGCGGTGTCCGCGTTCGTGAGCAGAAAGACCGGCCGGCTCTATGTGCGGCAGAACTATCAGCCGCTGTTCGACGTGCCGGTCGAGATCCGCGACCCCGAGCGCCCGCTCGGCACCCACGTGTTCACGGCGCTCGAGCCGGATAAGGACGGCAAGAGCATGCGCTGGTCGGTCGTGACCATACCGGGCGAAGCGCCGATCCGGGCGGAGCATCAGGCTCGCCACGGCGGAAGAAAGTCCCGTCAGGAACGCGAGCCCGAGGTGTTCGAAGACAGGCCGTCGTCGAGCGCCGGCGAGGCGCTCAATCGCATCGAGATGCCGCAGGAGGCGATCGAGCGCGTCTCCGAGCTGCTGACCCCGGGATCGTCGCTGATCGTCTCCGATCGTCCGATGAGCGACGAGACGGGCCGCGACACGGATTTCATCATTTTGACGCACTAGCCGGCGCCACACCTACCGCTCGTCGCCGTCCGCGAAGGCGGACGGCCCAGTAATCGCTGGCCAAAATAGAATATGCATGCAGCGTCGGCGTTTACTGGGTGCCCCGCCTGCGCGGGGCACGACGACTCAAGAGATTGTTGCGCCGGCGTCAGTCCAGGCCGAACTTGTAGGCGGCCTGGGCGAACACGCCGTAGCGGTCGGTGGCGAAGGTTCCCGGCTGCGGCGCCGCGAAGATGAAATCCGCCGCCGCCTCGAGATCGATGTTGCCGCTCGCCTGCATGTGCCAGTAGCGCGCGCCGACGCCGACGCTGAAGGCCGCGTTGAACTGATAGGCGGCGAACGCTTCGAGCTGCACGCCGCGGCCGCTTCCCTGCTCGGCGACCGGCGAGAAGATGTCGGGACGCAGCCAGTGGGTGTCGGTCGACACCAGGCGCGCATACGGCACCCAGGCGGCGTCGGCGCCGAGCTGCACGCGGTCGAACAGGAGCACGTCGGCGGCCATCCCCAGGCGAATCGAATGCCATCCGGCGTCCTCGGTGATGCCGAGCACGGACGGCCCGATCGCCGGAACGCAAATATCGGGATTGACCGCGGTCTGGGTGCAGCCGTAGGCATTCACGGTCTCGCGCATGTAGTTGTAGCCGGCGAACGGGCCGACCCGGTAGCCGGGACCGCGCAAGACGTTATAGCCGTAATCGACGGTGATGTAGCCGAGCCGGCCGTTTTTCTGATCGCTGATCGTGCTCGAATAGGGAACGAGGGCGGGCGGGAAGTCCTCGTCGGTCAGCGTCCCGCCGGTGATCGAGCCGAGGCCGACGAAGCCTTTGAGGAAGAAGCCGCTGGCGTGGTCGATGCGCCCGAAGAACTCGTAGGAGCGTCCGGTCAAGTTGCTGTAGGTCAGGCGCGAGTTAAGATTGTTGGATGAGCGCGGATCGTCGAACAGGTTCTTGCCGAACGAGCCGATCGAGTACCAAAAGCGCCCGCCCATTTCGACGCGGAACTCGCGGATCGTCGGTACGGCCGGCGCTACCGCAGGCGCCTCGACCGGAATATCCGCGTCGATCGGGTAGTACGGTCCGGGGGCGTCGGCGGCATAGACCGGGGCCGCCCGCACGGGCACTTCGAACCCGCTCGATCCCCGCAGCACCGCGTCGTCGAACTCTTCGCCCGACGCCGCGCCGGCAAGCGACATGAAAACCGAAAGCAACGCCAAACGACGCATGGTTCACGCTCTGCGAGCGCCCGCGGCGCGGGCCCGGCTTGCGTGCAATCATCAATCATTAACCTTAACAAACCATTATACCAATGGCATCAAGCACTAACCCCTCAGTCGTCATCGTCCGCGAAAGCGGACGATCCAGTAACCACTGCGTCATCAAATAGAACTGCGACATCGGTGTGTACTGGATGCCCCGCTTTCGCGGGGCATGACGAGTCAGAGTTAAGGGCCACCGGTATTAGACCGCGTTCACTTCGTTTCGGCGACGACGGCGTTGCGCAGCACGCCGATGCGCGAGATATCCACCTCGACGACGTCGCCGGGCTTGAGCCATAGCGGCGGCTTGCGCGCCATGCCGACGCCGGGCGGCGTGCCGGTCGAGATCACGTCGCCGGGCTCGAGCCGGGTGAACGCGGACACGTAGGAAATGATCTGCGGGACGGTAAAGATCATGTCGGCGGTGTCGCCGCGCTGCACCTCGGCGCCGTTGAGCCGGGTCGTGAGGGTGAGTTGCGACGGGTCGGGTATCTCGTCGCCGGTCACAAGCCAGGGTCCGAACCCGCCGGTCGCCATGAAATTCTTGCCGACCGCGACCGAATGCTGGCGCTGATAGTCGCGCAGCGAGCCGTCGTTGAAGCAGGCATAGCCGGCGACGTGATCGAGCGCCCGCGCGGCGGCGATATGGCGCCCGCCGCGCCCGATGACGACGGCGAGCTCGCCCTCGTAGTCCATGTCGGAGGACACGGACGGCCGCACCAGCGCCCCGCCGTGCGGCACCAGCGTGTTGGTCAGCCGCAGGAACAGGCTCGGATGCTCGGGCACCTTGAGGCCGGCTTCGGCCGCGTGCGCCCGGTAGTTGAGCCCGATGCAGACGATCTTGTCGGGGGCCGGGATCGGCGGCA
>DASZJC010000237.1:0-1634 GCA_035948495.1 Xanthobacteraceae bacterium
GTCGGCGGCCTTCATCAGCTACGTGGTACGGCAGGCGGGCGTCCCCGGGGACGCGTTCCAGTTCTCCAACGCCCATCGCGCCTACATCTACGACGCCTTCGCAACGAGCGTGGCCGAGGTGAAGGACGAGGCCGACGGCCGGGTCTATCGTGCGTGTCCGCTCGCGACCAAACCTCGCGTGGGCGATCTGGTCTGCGCGCAGCGCGAGCCTGCGCTCGCCGACGCCAGCGACGAGGCGGTGCGCGAGCGCATCCGGGTCGAGCTCGACGGCAGCCCCGACGCGCGCTCGCTCCGGCGCGGCCATTGCGAGGTGGTCGCATATGTCGATCGGGGGGCGCGCAAGGTCTACACCATCGGCGGCAACGTCAATCAGGGTGTCGGCGCCAGGAAGATGAACCTGCGCCGGGACTTGAAGTTCTCGGCCGCGCAAAAGGGCAGTTGCGGCGGGTCGGCCCAGTGGACCTTGCCCCAGGCCTCCGGCCATCCGCCGCGCGCGCCGGGCCTTGCCGAGAAATGCTCGCTCAATGACAAGAAATGGTTCGTGCTGCTGCAGGTGAGGTGAGCTATACAGCCGCCGTCGAGGGTAAGGAGGCTCAATTGATTCCGGCACGCCGGCTTTCTGCTGCTGCTACGACCCTCCTGCTCGTCGCAGGCGCAGCTTTCGTCTTGCTCTTTCCGGCAGCGGACGCGCGCGCCGAAAATTCGCCCGGCGCCTGCGACGATGCGGCCGAGATCGCGGTCCTGCCCTCGCCGATCGCGCCGTGGAAGGGCGCGCCGTTGCGCGTCCTGTTCGCCGCGGAGAAGTCGTTCGAGGGCGAGCTTTCGCTGATCGCGCCCGACGGAAGCGTGGCGGCCAAGTCGCGTGAGCGGCACGGCGGGCCGCCGTATTTCTGGTTCGCCGAGGTCGAAACGCCCGCCGCCGGGACCTGGCGCGCGACGCTCGCGCCCGAGCGCGCGAGCGCCGGGTGCGGCCCGATCACGCGCGAAATCGCCGTACGTGCCACCAAGCCGCCACCGCCGCCGGGCGCGAGCCCGCCGGGCATCTGGCCCGTGCGGAACGCCTGGAGCCGCGCGACGGAAAACCTGTTCTCCGCATGGATCGCGAAGCTGTTCGACGATCCGCTCGACGCGCAGCCGTCGTGGCCGGCGCTGCACGAGGTGCTGCGCGATCAAAAGCGCAATTTCCTGTTCAACTATCTGGGCCTCAACGAAGACCAGATAAAGATGGTGCTGCGCCCCGACTGCGCCGACCTTCCATATTTCTTGCGCGCATATTTCGCCTTCAAGATGGGGCTGCCGTTCGGATATTCGAAATGCACGCGCGGGGGCGGCGGCAGGGGGCCGCACTGTCCGCAGTGGTTCAACATCCAGAATCCCGAACCGCCGCGTCCGCCGCCGGAGGCGGCCGCGCCTGCGCCGGTCGCGGCGAACGGAGGTGGATTCTGGAATCGGACGCCGCCTGAGCCGCCCGCGCGTGCGCCCCCGCCCGCGCCCAGGCACCTGGGCCTGGTGGCGTCGTTCGGTGCATACATCCAGGTCGTCGCCGATGCGGTGCACTCCGGATCGGCGCGCACGGTGCTGGCCGACAACAACACCGACTATTATCCCGTCCCGCTCACGCAGGAGACGCTGCG
>DASZJC010000238.1:0-2812 GCA_035948495.1 Xanthobacteraceae bacterium
AGGCGAGAAACGCGCCTTCGCCCGGCGGCAGGCCGTCGCCCGTGTGCTCCGTTTCGTAGCGCAGGACGAACTCGCCGTCGATCAGGAGCCGCTCCTCGATCGCGCGCAGCGTTCCCTTGACGCGCGGGTCGTGCGCGGGACGAAATCCGACGATCGGGATCAGCAGCAGGCTGGCGTCGAGGCACTTGGAGTCGTAGGCCTGGACGAAGCTGCCAAGCTCCCGGTCGAAACCGCGCGCGCAGACCTCGGCATGGATTTCGTCGGCGATCGCACGCCACCGCCGGGCCGACTCGGGGGGACTCTGTCCGTCGTTCGCCGGGCGATCGAAAGCCACCCAGGCCATCACTTTCGAGTAGACGAAGTGCTGCGGTGCGCCGCGCACCTCCCAAATGCCTTCGTCCGGCTGCCGCCACGCCGTCGCCAGATAATCGAGCATCACCGGGCGCAGCTCGTGGCTACGCGCGGACGGCTCCATGCCTCCCTTGATAGCCTGGAACATGGCGTCGGCGATCTCGCCATAAATGTCGAGCTGGAGCTGCCGGTAGGCGGCGTTGCCGATCCGCACCGGCGCGGATTTCTCGTAGCCGGGCAGCCAATCGACGATCAGTTCCGGCAGCCACCGCTCGCCGCCGACGCCGTACATGATCTGGACCTGGCTCGGGCTGCCGGCCAACGTGCGAAGGAGCCAATCGCGCCATGCGCGCGCTTCCTCGTAATAGCCGAGATGGATGAAGGCGAGCAGCGTGAAGGTCGCGTCGCGCAGCCAGCAATAGCGGTAATCCCAGTTGCGTACGCCCCCCAGGCGCTCGGGCAGCGACGTGGTCGGCGCGGCGACCATCCCTCCGGTCGGCGCATAGGTCAGCGCCCTCAACGTGATGAGCGAGCGTTTGACCGCTTGCGTCCACGGCCCGACGTCGGGACACCGGTCGCTCCATGTTCGCCAGGAAACTTCCGTGCGCTCCAGCGCCGCGAACGGGTCGATCGCCGGCGGCGGCGTTTCGAACGAAGGTCCGTAGCAGAGGACGAACGGCACCGACTCGTCGGCCTCGACCGTGAACTCACCGACCGTTTTCAGCTCCTCGCCGCGAAACGCCGCGGGCGTTCGCAGCACCACGCGCTCCGGACCGGCGATCGCGTCGAGCGCGCCGTCGTCGCGCCGGCTGACCCAAGGCACCGTTGCGCCATAGTTGAACCGGACCACGAACTCGGTGCGGAAGTCGACCCGGCCGGCCCGGCCCCGCACGATGCGCACGAGATTCGCGGACTCCGCCGGCATGAAATCGATGACCACCGCGCCGCCGGTCTCGGTCTCGAACTCCGTCTCCAGCACGAGCGTGCCGGGGCGATAGCGGCGTCTCACCGCGCGCGGCGTCTCTTTCGGCGCCATGAGCCAGCGGCCGTTCTCGGGCTCACCGAGCAGGGCGGCAAAGCAGGCCGGCGAATCGAACCGCGGCCAGCACAGCCAGTCGATCGAGCCGTCGCGGCCGACCAGGGCGGCCGTTCTGCAGTCGCCGATCAGGGCGTAGTCTTCGATCCGCAATGCCATGACACTCGCTCTCAAGATCCCGGGGCGCCCAGCGGGTGACCTCTCATACCAACAGGCCTACGCAATGACCTGTCATATTATCCGTGTTCACGTGCTCTGCTGGTGCACAAAATCCCCACTCGCGATCCCGCTCACCGCGCTGAAGGCCCGCGCGTGACTTAATACTTGCGCACGAGCGTCGGCTGTGCGGAGGTCTGCGGGGCCGGCGAGATCGAGAACGTCAGCCAGGTGTCGAGGCCCGCCGGCCGGTTCTGGCGGTCGAACTCGGCGTAGCCCTTGAGATTGAGATACCCCTGCATGATGCCGACCGGCGTCGCGACCGGGAACAGGAACCCGATCTGCGGGCCGATGCCGATCACCCGCGATTCGAACGCACCGATGCGGTCGCCCGGGCCGCTGTCGCCCGTCACTTGCTGATAGACGTAGCCGACCGTCCCGATCATCATTTGCTTGGTGAGGAACTGCGACACGGCCCAGTCCAGGTGCCAGTCGATGCCGTTCTGATATTGCGTCGCCGGATTGATGAAGTTGTAGGTGAAGCCGGTGACCGCGGAAAATTCATGTCCGGTCTGCGGGTTGAAGTACGTGTAGCCGGCGCCCGAATCGATCGCGCCGTGGCCGATGCCGAGATTGGCGATGCTGGATGAATTGTACATGCCGACCGGCACGTCTCCGGTGACATAGACCATGTAATTGTCGACGCCCTTGTTCCACCGCAGCGTCGCCATGGGATAGAGGTCGCCGAAGCCGGTGGCGGCGTCGAACAGGCTATCGGTCCGCATGAACGGGATGGGGCCCAAGGTTCCGCTCAAGGTCGCGTTCAGGCTGGTATCAGTACGCCCGAAAATGCTCGTCAGGCCGACCGTTGCCTGGCCGCCGAGAACCGGCGTACCGAACGCGTAAGTCGCGTTGTTGAGCATCAAATCCGCAAGCGCCTGGAGATGGCCGCTCAGGTTGACATTCAGCGCCGGATTGAACTGACCAATCGTGACCTCGCGCGCCGCGCTGACATCGGCGCCGGCCGATCCCTGCCAGTGATAATAGATTTCCGTGACCGACAGTCCCGGCTGCAGCGGAACCGCCGCCAGGCTTCCGAACTGGCCCGGCAGCCAGAAGCTGACGCCGCCTTCGTCGGCCGACGCAATCTGCGACGAAGCGGCTAGTGCGAAGCCTGCCGCACCAACAGCAACACGGCGGGTCCAGCGCAAACCGCGGCTTAGACGACGTGTGGTGCTGATCATTTGTCTCCCCCGACAACCGTCCCCG
>DASZJC010000239.1:0-3812 GCA_035948495.1 Xanthobacteraceae bacterium
ACCAGCGGGTCGATGTTGTCCTGGATATAGAGAAACATGCGCACCGGCAGCGTCATGGTGGCGGGCGTGGCGACGAACACCGTCATGGTGACTTCGTCGAAGCTGGTGATGAAGGCAAGCAGCCAGCCGCTGGCGACGCCGGGCAGGATCAGCGGCAGGGTCACGCGGCGGAACACCGCGGCGTCGGACGCGCCAAGCGAGATCGCCGCATGCTCGATCGAGCGGTCCATGCCGGCGGCGGCGGCGAGCACCAAGCGCAACGCGAACGGAAACACGATGACGACGTGGCTGAGCACGAGGCCGGCGAAGGTGCCGCCCAGGCCGACCTGGGTGAAGAAGCGCAGCAGCGCGACGCCGAGCACCACGGGCGGGATCATCAGCGGCGAGAGGAACAGCGCGGTAATCGCGTCGCGGCCGGGGAAGCGATGGCGCGCCACCGCCAACGCCGCCGGGACCGAGAGGCCGATCGCCACGGTCGAGGAGATCGCCGCGAGCGCGAGGCTCGACCAGAACGCGCTGATGAACTCCGGATAGGCGGCGATGGCGCGGAACCAACGCAGCGAAAACGCATGCGTCGGGATCGACAGATAGCCGAGCGGCGTGAACGCGACCCAGCACACAATCAGGATCGGCGCCAGGATGAACACGATGAACAGCGTGTGGTAGGCGAGCGCGAGCGGGCCGTTGCGGCTCATGGAACGACCTATTGGAAAACTTGCGCGTAGCGGCGCTCGATCAGCCGGTTGGCGCCGAGGATGATGGCGACGAGCGCGATCAGCAGCAGGGTCGCGACCGTGGCGCCGAGCGGCCAGTCGAGCGTGTTGAGGAACTCGTCATAGGCCAAGGTCGAGGCAACCTTGAGCCGGCGCCCGCCGATGATCGCCGGCGTCGCGAAGGCGCTCGCCGCGAGCGCAAACACGATGATGGCGCCGGACAGAACGCCGGGCATGACTTGCGGCAGCACCACGCGATAGAGCGCGACCGCCGGGGCGGCGCCGAGCGAGCGCGCGGCGTTCTCCACCTGCGGGTCGAGGCGCTGCAGCGCCGTCCACACGGCAAGCACCATGAACGGGATGAGCACGTGGGAGAGCGCGATGATCACGCCGGTCTCGGTGAACATGAACGGGATCGGCGCCGCGATCAGCCCCAGCCCCAGCAGGGACTTGTTGATGAGCCCGGTCTCGCCGCCGAACAGCAGCGCCCAGCCGAGCGTGCGCGCCACCACCGAGATGAGCAGCGGCGCGAGCACGACGAGCAGGAACAGGCCCTTCCACGGCCGCCGCATGCGGTTGAGCACATAGGCCTCGGGCGCGCCGAACACGGCGGTGACGAGGGTGACGATCGCGGCGGTGCGCAGGGTGCGCAAGAAGATGCCGTAGAAATACGCGTCGCCGAACACGTCGCGCCAGTTCTTCAAGGTGAACACCGGAACGATCCCGCGCGTCATGCTCCAATCGTTGAACGACAGGACGACCGTCATGGCGATCGGCACCAGCACGACGCCGGCGAACAGCAACAGCGCCGGCGCGCTCAGCAGGAACGGCAGCGCGCGAGGACTCATGGCACACGCCACACACTCGCCGTCATCCTGAGGCGCGAGCGAAGCGAGCCTCGAAGGATGGCAGCAGGCGCAAGCTTCCATCCTTCGAGGCCCGCGCTACGCGCGGGCGCCTCAGGATGACGGCACGTAAATGAATAGGCTCGCATCATGCCATCCGTCCGATGGTCATGTCTTCGGCCCGCCAGGTGAGCCGCACCGGCGCCCCCTCGCCCGGCGCCATGTCGCCGGCGTTCTGGCGAATGACAATGAGGGCGCCGGCCGGCGTGTCGACCTGGTAGAG
The DNA here is from genome assembly GCA_035948495.1 of Xanthobacteraceae bacterium. Classification (GTDB taxonomy): domain Bacteria; phylum Pseudomonadota; class Alphaproteobacteria; order Rhizobiales; family Xanthobacteraceae; genus AP-16. Next base: position 1,842 of record DASZJC010000239.1, read on the forward strand.
CCAGTGCGCGCCCTGGAACACGCGCGCGCACCGTGCCGGCAAGGCCGGCGTCGGCGCCGTCGAGAACGAAGCCTATTTTCTCCGGCCGGATCGTCGCGCTCGCCTTGCCGGGCGCGACCCGCGCGGCGAGCAGCCAGCGGGCGTCGCCGATCACGGCGGCGCTACCGGCGCCGTCCGCCAGCACGTCGACCTCGATCAGATTGGTCTTGCCGAGGAAGCCCGCCACGAACGGCGTCGCCGGATGCTCGTAGACGTTCGTCGGCGTGCCCACCTGCTCGATGCGCCCGGCGTTCATGACGCTGATCCGGTCGGAGAGCGCCATAGCCTCCGCCTGGTCGTGGGTCACCAGGATGCTCGTGGTACCGAGGCCGCGCAGGATGTGGCGCAGCTCGATCTGCATTTCCTCGCGCAGCTTGGCATCGAGATTGGACAGCGGCTCGTCGAGCAAGAGGACGCGCGGGCGGATCGCGAGCGCGCGGGCGAGCGCCACCCGCTGCTGCTGCCCGCCGGACAATTGGCGCGGAAAGCGGTCGGCGAAAGCACCGAGGCCGACCAGCGCCAGCATCTCGGCGACGCGCCGCTCGCGCTCGGCACGGTTGATCCGCTGCATCTCGAGCCCGAACGCCACGTTGCCGGCCGCCGTCATGTGGGGAAACAGCGCGTAGCTCTGGAACACGAGGCCGAGGCCGCGCCGGTTGGGCTTGACCCGGGTGAGGTCCTGGCCCTCGAGTGCGATCGCGCCCCGGTCCGGAGCGACGAAGCCGGCGATCATCTGCAACGTGGTGGTCTTGCCGCAGCCGGAGGGGCCGAGCAGCGCCATGAACTCGCCGCGCTCGACGACGAGGTCGAGCCCCGCGACCGCCGTATGACTCCCGAACGCCTTGGTCAGGCCTTCGATGACGAGAAAGGACATGCGTTCACGTTAGCGAAGTGCAGACCGCGGGAACAGCTCACTGAAACCCGTGCCGCGAGCGTTCTTCACCTCTCCCCGGTGGGGAGAGGTCGGATCGCGAAGCGATCCGGGTGAGGGGGTTCCTGCCCTATTCGAAAGATCGTAACCCCCTCACCATAGCCGACGCTTCGCGTCGGCGTTCTTCAATAGCAAGAACGGCGGCCGAAGGCCGCCTATGCCCTCTCCCCTCTGGGGAGAGGGAGAAGAGATCACCGCTCCACCTCGCGGTTCCAGCGCTTATCCCAGTCGCTGCGCTTCTGGTTGATGGTGTCCCAATCGACCACGATCAGGTCTTCGGCGCGCTGGCCGATCGGCGCCATGCGGGCGGCGGAGGGAGAAACCTGCGCCCGGCGGTTGACCGGCCCGTAACCGTATTCCTTGGCGAAGATTTCCTGGAACTGCGGCTCGAGCAGCATTTTGACGAACTCCTGCGCGAGCGGCGAGGCGTTCGGCTTGGCGACCGGGCACACGGAGGCGAGCAGCGCGATCGCCCCTTCCTTGGGATAGACGAAGTCGACCGGGAAGCCGGTCTGCGCGAACGAGGCCACCCGGCCGCTGCCCCACACGGCGATGACCGCCTGCCCGCTCTCGAACAGCTCGGTCATCTTGCCGGGCGAGGGTTCGAACACCAGCACGTTGGGCGCGACGTCGTTTTCCACCACCTTGAAGCCGGGATCGATGTTGGCTTCACCGCCGCCGTTGAGCCGCGCCATCATCACCAGGGCGTGCAGGCCGTAGGTGTTGTTGAGCGGCGGGATGACCAGGAGCTTCTTGTATTTCGGGTCCTTGAGGTCGTTCCACGACGTGGGCGCGGCCCAGCCCTTTTCGGCGAAATATTTGGTGTTGTACATGAGGCCGGTGGCGACGAGGCCCATGCCCACCGCCTTGTCGTCCTTGTAGCGCGCCGACTTGACGATGTCGGCGTCGGGCAGGCCGACGATCGGCGCGCAGAAGCCGAGCGCGATCGCCTGATACATCGGCCCGTCGTCGACGATCGCCACGTCGATCTGCTGGTTGCC